>JAXHVQ010000034.1:0-47111 GCA_034189065.1 Cyanobacteriota bacterium | reverse complement strand
TCGAGTTGCGAGAGTCGCTGCCACAGAAACTCGCTGTTGCGGCAAATTTGCTCGTAGCGCTCTCGAGCCGTTCCCCAAGACCCATGAGTTGCGATCGCGGCGCGCAGTCCGAGGTAAAGTGGATAGGCAGAAGTCGCCACCTCAAATCGCTCGCATCCCCGTTTCCACCCAATGGGACTTCCCGACTCATCTTGCACTACCCCCCGCCAGCCAATTGCGGTCGGATTGAGGGTTTCTAGGGCTTCTGGACGCACATAAACGCCGCCCACGCCTGCGGGTCCGCACAGCCATTTGTGACCGGTGAAAGCGTAAAAATCCGCCCCCAGTTGGCTTAAATTCAGGGGGAGGGAACCGGCAGATTGAGCGGCATCGACGAGAATTTGTAGGGGTTTGTCGGTGTGCGTGTTGCGACAGCGCGCGATAATTTCTGGCAATGGCAAAACTTGTCCGCTATTCCACAGGAGATGGGAAAGGACGACGAGACGAGTTTTAGGGGTTAAATGCGCTTCAATAACATCGGCGGGGTTGCCTGAATTGAGGGTTTCGAGGATGGGACAAATTGCAACCTTCACTTGGAAGCGACGACTGATTTCTCCCACCGTAGCGATGACTCCAGGATGTTCGCAGTCGGTCATCAGGATGCGATCGCCTCTCTCCCAATCAATGCCCCATAAGGGAATATTACAGCCTGCGGTTACATTTTCGGTCAGGGCGATGGTTTCGGGGGATGTGCCGAGTTCCGTTGCGATCGCCTCCCGCGTTTGTTGCACTTGTTGCGTCACCCACCCATTGACTTTAGTCGAAAAGGGGCCGTGTTGTTGAAGATACTCGTATCCTTGGTAAATTGCGTCTAGGGCCGGACGCGCTAACGTTCCTTGGCCGCCAAAGTTAAAATAGGCTTTATTGGCCAACGCTGGAAACTGCTGGCGGTGGTTTTGTAAATTTTCGACTCGAGCAACGGTGTTTGTCATAGGGCGCGATCGCTTCTTACTTCCCAACCTTACAATAGAAGAAAATAAACTCTTTCTCTCAAAATTATCGCAATTTCATGTTCGAGTTGCCTTTGCCGAAAACCTCATCGCACCAACCTAATGCTCCTGTCCGATGACCTGCTGCTAGACTACAAACGCTGCCAACGCCGTGCTTTTTTAAACGTTTACGGACAAAGAACCGAAAGAACCGTCCAACGGGAATTCTTGCTTAAGTTGCAACGGGAAAATCGAAAGCAAATTGCGGAAATTCTGACCGGACAATCCTATTGTCAACCTCACTTTGGCTCGCGAGACTGGGAAACGGGTGCCAATCAAACTTGGCAGTTGATGAAACAGGGAGTCGAGCTCATTTACAAGGGAGTCCTGCTGCTTCCGAGCGTTTCTCCTTCTATCCCAACGTACCTGGGACGACCGACATTGCTGAAGAAACAATCCGGGTCGTCGGATTTGGGATCTTGGCATTATTTACCCATTAACGTTAAGCTGGGCAAGCGTCCGAAGCCGGAGTACAAAACGATCGCCGCTTTTCACGCCTATATTTTAGCTCGCATTCAGGGTTTGCTCCCGACAACTTCGCGCATAGTTGTGCGATCGCGGCGAGAGTACGATGTAGATTTGAATAATTGGCTGCCGCGCTTGGCTGAAATTCTCAGTCAATGTTACGCGACGCTGAGCAACCCCGTCGAACCGGAACTCTTTATTTCTCGTCAGCGTTGCAGTTTGTGTCAGTGGCACAGTTCGTGTTATGCGATCGCCTCTTCCCAACGCCATCTTTCCCTCGTCCCCGGCATCACGCCCAGTCGCTATCAATCTTTGCGAGAATGCGGCGTTACCAGTTTAACTCAATTGGCGACGGTCAGTGCTTCTCAAATTGAAAGCGAGCGAATTGATGCTGATTTAACCCAACAGTTGCAACAACAGGCGCGATCGCTTCTTGCCGATAAACCCCTTCCCAAACCCCAATTCTACTCCTTGGGAACTCTTCCCACTGCATCGGTGGAACTTTACTTTGATATTGAAGCCGAACCCGAGCGCAACCTCGATTATCTTTTGGGGGTATTATTAGTGGATCGACAGGCAAAAACCGAGCAATTTTACCCATTTTTAGCCGAAACGCCTGAAGAAGAAGGTTTGATTTGGGAGCAATTTTTGACCCTAACTGAACGCTATTCCGATGCACCAATTTTCCATTTCTCCGACTATGAAATCGAAACTGTCAAACGTTTGGGGAGTCAATATCAAACGCCTTCAAACCGACTCAATTCCGTTCTATCTCGTTTGGTAGACTTGCACGAGTGGACGATGGAAAGTGCGACGATGCCGGTGGAAAGCTATTCGCTGAAGTCCCTTGCGGGTTGGTTGGGGTTTCAGTGGCGCGATCGCGGTGCGAGTGGCGAGGCGACCGTTTGCTGGTACGATCGCTGGTTAGTGTCGGGCGATCGCACTTTGCTCGAGGCGATCGTTCGCTACAATGAAGATGATTGTCGCGCCACCTATCGCCTCAAACAATGGCTGGAACAATTCCTCCTCAATGCACCCCAGAGAATATAAAGTTGTGTAACAAATGCTCGCATTCAGGTTGAGGGTCGTTTACATTGCACCCCCTCCCTTAAAGCTCGTGTTAAGCTGGCAGTACGAAATGTGAAATTCTTGTGAAGTTTCCCGAACCGGTCTAAGGGACGTGCTTTCTGCCCAAAGTCACACTACTCGCTCGCTTGCAAGGAATAGAGTATCATGATTTCAGTGCTACCCCTATTGCTCCTCATCGCAGCCTCGTACAGCATCTTCGTCTATCAAAGAACCTCCGGCGAACTGGCGCGGGTTCTGGCGGCTGGAACAGCAGTCGTTTGCCTAATTTGGGGGTTGGCGATCGCTCACTGGTCGTTCCACATTCTCGGTCTTCTCGTTTTGTTGCAATCTGGACGACTGTCTCTATTGTCGGACAGTTCGAGTCAATGGTAAAGGGATTCTCAAATTTTTTCTCAACCGCGATCGCAAGGTTGACAAAATAAGGGAAAATAAAAACCGACAGCTAGATTCAGGGAGAATATGTCGGAATTTTTAGACTTTCTTAAGCATAAATTTGCCTACGTTGCGATCGGGGAATTCAAAGCAGGCAAATTCCTCGAAGCGGAACAACTGTTTGAAAAAGCCGTCTCGACCTACGACCGAGGATTTAAAGGCGCTTATTTATTACAAGAACCGGGAACCGATAAGGGAATTGCTGTCATTTTCTGGGAAAATATCGGCGACATGGATGAAAATCATAACGCCGCTTGCGACGCGATCCTTCAAGAAATGTTCCACCTGTTCGTTAAAGCTCCCCAAACCTCGTTTTACGAAGTGTGTAGCGAAATTGGTTTGCCGGCAGCTCAGTAATTTCAGTTAAGTTTTACCACGGTAAAGGTTGACCGTCCCAGGAAAAAAACTGTCCGCTCTGGTTTTCTTCGAGGCCATCGATAACCGCCAAAAGTTGAGTCGCGCACCGTTCTACCGAGAAGAGTTTCTCGGCGGGAACATTTTTTTGAAATGGCTCGGATAACTGGGTATCCGTCGTTCCCGGATGTAAAGCAGTGACAATGGTGCGCGGCGTTTTCCGGCGATACTCGATCGCGATCGTTCGCAGAAGCATATTCAGCGCCGCCTTAGAAGCGCGATAGCCGTACCATCCGCCGAGTCGGTTATCGCCAATACTGCCAATTTTAGCCGAAATTGCGGCAAAAATACTGCGATCGCCGTGACGCAATAGGGGTAAAAGATGTTTGGCGAGTAAGGCAGTACCGATGCTATTCACCTGAAAATAGCGCAAGAGATGTTCTGCATTTAATTGTCTTAAACTTTTTTCAGGTTGCAACTCTCCCTCGTGTAAAATGCCGACACAATTAATAACAAGGTGGAGTTTTTCAATAGACGCGCTTAGCTTTTGAACAACTTCGACAATTTGCTCTTCCTGGGTCGTATCGAGAGGAAAACAGGTTAGTTTGTCGGGATATTGATTTTCGAGAGTCAACAAAGTTGAAGCCGACTCTCGACGGCGATAAGTTGCGCAGACAGTGGCAATACTATTATCTGCGAGCAACTGTCGAACAAAAGCGCCGCCAATTCCGCCACTCGCCCCTACGATTAAAGTGTTAAGCTGTTGTGTCTCTAGATTACGCATTTTTTACTGCGCGCGCTGTCCGCGCTTCGGAAGAATGGGAGAATGGGAGAATGGGAGAATAGAAGAATTCTTCCATTCTGCCCAATACTAGATTTCACGACTCAAATAGACTCGTTATAGTTTAACGCGATCGCGTTTATCCATTTTCCCCCTCAGAAAGTCCCGCATCGCGCAACAATTTCCGCAATTCCATCACTTCCCGCTCTGCTGCTTCAGCGCGTTGCTGTTCTTGTTCGGCACGTTGGCGTTCTTGTTCGGCGCGTTGGCGTTCTTGTTCGGCGCGTTGACGCTCTTGTTCGGTTCGTTGCTGCTCTTGTTCGATCCGTTCCGATCCCCACAGTAACAGATTTCCGTCCCGGTCCCACCAGCGCAACCAATGGGTTGTTGTTTCCAAACGTTTCCCCTGCCAAACGCCTAACGATAAATCCAATTCGGGAATAAAATAACGTCCCCAAGCATCTAGTTTTTGGACTTCGTAGCATTTCTCGACTAATCGACGTACTTCGAGCATCCCAGAAGCCGAGTCAAAAATAATATAGAGAGGAATCTGTAAAATTTGCTCGTAATACCACATTTTCCCATAGGGGAAAGTCGGTCGAATGGAGTATTCCCCCGTATCGCTTTCTGAGAGAAACTCCATCACAATCTTTGGTAAATCTCCCTCAGTATGTGGGGTGTAGCTGCGGCGAACCGTATCTTCTTCGATAGGGAAGACGCGAGGCACGTAAAACCAATCGGGTGCTTTAACCACGGTTCTCTTGTTGACTTTAGCACACAGCGCCATATTGGAGGCTACAAGCATCGTCGAAGTCAGTCGTTGAGATAACCCTAATGCTTCCGACAAAGCGGCAGCTAACAAAGGCTGGTTGATATTTTCCACAGGATCGTCAGGTAAAATAAAGTCCGCAGGCAATTTTTCCCAGGTGACGGTATAGTTTTGGGGAAGGATGGTTACACTGGTCATGTCGCGATCGCCTTTTCTCGTTCGGTTATTTCGATCCTACACAATATTTGTCCCAGCTAATAGACTTTGAATTGACTTCCGTCGGCTTCCACTGCTGGGGGTTCAAATGAATTGTTGATAACTTTTTTTTAAAATCAAAGAAGCGCGCTTCGGTCGTGCCGATACGCGCTCTATTCATCTCATCTACAAAATGCGCTCAAATCAATAAATTCGAGGGCAAAAATCCCTTAATCGACCTTTTTTTCCACAACCAGCGTCAAATGAGCGACCATTGCGCCAATCGCACCCAAAGCGGCGACGATGGGGAATGCCAAAGTACCAATTGCGCCCCCAACGACACCCACCGTAAAAGGAATCTCAATGAGCGTATCGCCTTCTTGGTTTTTGATGATGATGCGGCGAATATTGCCCTCGTGAATCAATTCTTTCACCTTCGCCACTAAACCATCGCCGTCGATTCTAACTTCCTCAACGCTTGTCTTGCTATTGGGTTCGACAACCGGTTCGGTTAAGGTTGAATCGGCGACTTTGAGTTCTAGAGCGGGATCTAGGGGGGCTGTACCCGGTTGAACGTCTAGGTTTTCGTTAGGTTCCATCGATTTAGCTCCTTGCTCGTTCCGATGCGAGCTTAAGTTTATATTTTACTTTTTAATGCTCCAATTATAACCGGACTCTCTGATGAGTTGTAGGCTTGGTCTTCGTAATTGCCGTACCGCATACTGGCGAACCAGTTTCTCGCGATTGGGATTCAAAGGAATCGCGATCGCAAGAGTAAAATTCAAGATTTAGGAAAAATTCGGATTTTCACTGTTGCTCGCGATCGCAAAGGCTAACTAGCAGTGGAGACAAGAGGTGTGTTTTAAGCCAACGGGCGATCGCTTTTTTCTAGCAACGGGAGAGAAACCGTAAAAGTTGTCCGACCGGGAACCGATTCTACTGAAACTGTTCCCGAATGTTTTTTAACAATTTTCTGAACGATATCCAATCCCAAACCGCTTCCTTGTCCCGAAGATTTAGTCGTAAAGAAAGGTTGAAAAATACGCTTTTTGTTTTCCTCAGAAATTCCCGACCCGCTGTCAGTAATTTTGACATGAATCTGACCTTGTTCTTGCAACACTTCTATACTCAAAGAACCTCGATTATCCATTGCTTGAATGGCATTATGAATTAAATTCGTCCAGACTTGATTGAGTTCGTCGGGATAGCATAAAAGGAGTGGCAAATTTTCGGGATAGTGGCAGGAGACATTTATTCCCTGTTTGAAGTGTTTTTGATAAAGGGTAAGAACCGTCTCCAAACCATTAATTATACTTGCCTCGATCTTTTGCTCAGAATGGTCGTAACGCCCATAAGTTTTCAAGGCAAAAACAACTTTAGCTGCGCTATCAGTAGCCGTACGAACAATCTTTGCACTGCGCAGCAAACTTGTCCATTGATAAGCCGTATCAAGAATCTCAGAACCGTGGGGATTTTGTAATAGCTCTAAGACAAAATCCGATTCTTCATATATCCCCATATCGACCAAATTATCGGCTAAAAGCTCGGGGTGGCTAATGGCGCGATCGCTAAATCCACGAGCGAGTCTCCGTCTGATTTTTCGCTTTTCTTTTGCTAACAGTTGTGTTTTGGATTGATGAGTTTTATCGAGCAACTTGAAGAAGGTTTCTCGATCGCGGGGAGAGAATTGAGTGAAAAAAGTAGAAAACTGAGTAAAATCATCTTCTAAGAACTCGATAATATGACCAATTGAAGACCGAATCGCCGCCAAAGGTGTATTGACTTCGTGAGCAACGCTAGCCACTAATTGTCCCAACGCAGCCATCTTTTCCGACTGAATTAACTCATTTTGGGTCTGTTTGAGTTCTTTAAGCGTATGTTTTAATTCCTCATTCTTGTGCTGCAATGCCGCTTCGGTTTGTTTGAGAGCTGTGATATCTGCAATCGTACCAATATAACTCACCGTGTTCCCCTCAGCATCTTTTTCCGCAACCGCTTGTCCGATTAACCAAACCGTCTCGCCATCAGGGGTTAGAAAGCGGTACTTGCTCTCAAATGAGAGGTCGAGTCGCGCGCTTTGTTCCCATTCAGCAGCAACGCGATCGCGATCTTGGGGGTGTAAAGCGTCGATCCATCCCGTTCCCATTGCTTCTTGTGCCGTTCGTCCGGCAAGTTTGCACCAGCGAGAGTTGACAAAATTGCAATTGCCTTGGGAGTCAGTACGAAAAATGCCAACGGGAGCCATTTCCGTCAGCGCTGCGTAACGTCGTTCGCTTTTTTCTAAAGCTTCTCGGGCGTGTTTGCGCTCGGTGATATCCTGAATTTGGGAAATAAAGTACAGGGGTTGGTTGTTGGCATCGCGCACCAAAGACACGCTGAGTAATGCCCAAATCGTTAGTCCGTTTTTATGCAAATAGCGCTTTTCGATATGATAAAAGGGAATTTCCCCAGCTAAGAGTTGACGAAGGCAATTCAGGTCGAGGTCTAAATCTTCAGGATGAGTAATTTCTTGAAAGGTTAAAGAGAGTAACTCTTGCTCGGTATAGCCCCAAAATTGGCACCCTGCTGCATTCACTTGCAAAAACCGCCCGTCGGGAGTCACTAAACATTTCCCAATTGCCGCCGTTTCAAAGGCTTTTTTAAATCGCTCTTCACTTTGCCTCAGTCCTTCAGTTCGCGCGGTAATTTCTTTTTCTAAAACAAGGTTATAGTCTGAGAGGAGCTGTTCGGAATACTTGCGCTGGCTGATATCTTGGAAAGTGGCGATCGCGTAATTCACCCTCCCCTCGTCATCAAAAACCGGTGTTGTCGAAACCTCCAAAGGAATTGTTTGCTCTCCGTGATGCAGTTCGAGGTCGTCAGTTTGAACGCTCTCCCCGCGAAGCGATCGCGCGATCGGCAATTCTTCTGAAGGATACAACTGTTGTGTCCCCGCGCGGTAAACTCGATAGGCTTCTGGTAGTTTTTCGAGGTAGGTTGTTGAAATTTTATCAATTCTCAACAATTCTCTTGCCTTCTGATTGGCGTAGTCGATTTCACCCATTGCATCGTGAATGGTAACTCCCACTGGCATAGCTTCGACAAACTGTGCGAAGCGAATCTCTTTTTGTCTAAAATACTCGTTTTGTTTCGCGATTTTTTGTTCGCTTAAATAAAGGTTTAGCGCTTCTTTAACCGTTTCCTTCAATTCTCGATATTGCCAAGGTTTTTCCAAATAGCGGTAAAGACTCGCCCTATTGACCGCATTAGTTACGCCGTTGAGAGTGGCTTGACCGCTCAGCATAATTGTCAGGGTTTTTGGCGAAATATTATGAATTTTTTTTAAAACCTCATCTCCTTTGAGGTCGGGCATCATATAATCTGTAATAACTACAGCAATTTCGCTGCCTTCTTGAAGGAGTTCCTCTACTAACTCTAACGCTTCAATTCCACTAATTGCTGTTTCCAGTTCAAAGTTATCTCCAAATTCTGACGACAGTTCTCGGCTCAAACTCTCTAAAACTGTTGGCTCATCATCAATGCAAATAATAAACAGTTTCTTCGTCATCTCCTTTGCTCGACTCAATACGTTTAGTTTGCTCCTTGTTTCCTCCCGTGCAAACCCCTGAAATCACCTTCAATCCTACAAAACGAATGTGAAAAGAGCGTGAAGACAGGTTCTAAATTTGTGTTTTTTGTAAAGCAGACCGACTTAAGACGCATTTGCTGAGCGCTCTTTAGGTAAAAATACGGTAAAAACTGTGCGTCCGGGTTGACTTTCAAATTCAATCCTTCCACCATGTTTTTCAACCACCTTTTTCACAACATCCAAACCCAAACCACTTCCCTCGCCGGGAGGTTTTGTGGTAAAAAAAGGAAGAAAAACTTTATCTTTAATGTCTGAAGAAATCCCCTTACCGCTGTCAATAACGTTCACTTTAACAAAGTTAGTTTCCTCAACCGCCTCAACCGTCAAACTTCCTCGATTATCCATTGCTTGAATTGCGTTATGGATTAAATTCGTCCAAACTTGGTTCAACTCCTCAGAATAGCCTAAAATACAAGGTAAATCTTCATCATAGTTACGCCTGACTTCAACACCCTGTTTAAAATAGCTTTCATAAAGCGCTAAAACAGACTCCAACCCTTTAACAACATCTAACTTAAGCTTCATGCCAGAACTGTCGTGGCGGGCATAGGTTTTAAGGGCAAAAACAACTTTAGCGGCTTTACTCGTCGCAATTGAAATGGTCTGAGCGCTTTGCTGAATACTAATAAACTGATAAACTGTTTCAAGAACTTGATAACCCTCTGCTTCTCTGAGGAGAGGCATCAAATATTCAATTTCATCAAACAATCCAATTTCAACCAGAGTATCGGCAACGAGATCGGCATCTAAAATTTCTTCTGCGTCCAACTTTCGCTCCAAGCTTCGACGGATTTTACGCTTTTCCCGCGAAGATAACGTCTGATTCTGTTGCTGAGTTGCCCGCTCGAGTAGGAAGAAAAAATACGGTTGGCACTCAGTCGAAAGGTCGCGGATAAACATCGGAAAGGTTCCCAGTTTGCGCTCGAAAAAATCAGAAATTCGGTCAATAGAAGAGCGAATCGCGCCCAAGGGAGTATTGACCTCATGGGCAACCCCGGCTACTAATTGTCCCAAAGCTGCCATTTTTTCAGTTTGAATCAATTCATCTTGCGTTGCTTTCAACTCTTGTAGGGTATTGGCCAGTTCTCCATTCTTCTGCTGCAAGGCCTTTGTTCGCTCCGCCACCTGACTTTCTAAACTCGAATTGTACTGTTCCAAGTTGGCATAGAGTCGAGCGTTGTCGATGGCGATCGCTGCTTGACCTGAAAGGAGTTGAAGAACTTCTAATCGTTCTGAATTAAACGCACCTGCGGTCAAATTGTTTTCCAAATAAACGATGCCGCTCAGTTGACCTTGGTTGAGTAGAGGCGCGCAGAGAATCGACTTGGGCTGATGAGTTTTGATATACAGATCGCCCGCAAATCTTTCGTTACTCGTCGCATCGTGGAGAACCACGCTTTCTTGAGTATGAAAAACGTAATTCACAATACTGCAAGCCAGTTGTAGATTGTTTGTTAAAGAAAGCGATCGCAAGACGCTCACTTCCTCGCAATTCACCTCTCCTGTTGCTTCAATGCTTAGCTGTCCTTCTGTTTCCAAAATCAAATGTCCTGCTTGCGCGCCCGCATTTTCCAGCAAAATTTTCATCAAAGATGCGAGCAACTTATCGAGAGCAATTTCGCTGGCAATCGCCTGAGACGCTTTCGTAATACTGGCGAGGTCTAAAATTTCGCCCGACCCCGCACTGGTCGAAGGACTAACCAAGGTCGCGTACCCTTCTGGGGTGCGACTGCTTCTGGAGGTGCGACTCAGCAGTTGGGGATATTGAGTTTCCAAGTCCTCCACCTTTGCCTTGGCTCCCCAGCGTTCATAGGCGTAGTGCGCTTCTTTGAGGTAGGTTCGGGCGAACCGTTCGCGACCCCGTGTTAAATAAAACCGAGCGGCTAATTCGTAGGCTAATGCTTCTTCTTGAATAAATCCATTATCCCTTGCGCCGGAAATTGCTTGTTCGTAAAACTCTTCAGCTTCGAGAATTTGACCCAAAACGCGCGCCTTTTCTGCTTCGACTAAATGAAATTTGTGCAAAAAGTTTTCCCGACAGTGATGCGCCCAAATCTCGAATTTACTTTGGTTTGCCTTAACGCGCTCGAGGTGAATTTCTTGTTCGGCGCAAGTTGCTTCAGTGTATTCGCTTAAGTGAGCGAGGGAGTCGTAGAAATGAAATAGGGCAACCGCGCCCATTCCCGTCACGCTTTCTAGGTAGGGTTCGGCAAGGACAATGTTTTCCCTGGCTTCCGTATATTCCCCGAAAAAGTAACAGAGGATCGCTTTGTTGAGGTAGAGGAGGTGAAGTTCGGTGCGTTCGTTGACCGCGATCGCGCGCGGCAATGCTTCCTCCTCGTTACACGCCTTCCCAATCAACCGCGTCCGATGGGGACTGCGACCCAACAAACATTGTACCGCTTGCCAAAAAGGAGCTGTCCAATTCACCGCAATTTCTCGGCGAATTTGCGCGCAGGCTTGACTATAATAGGCCATCTTCTGGTCGAGTTCGGTTAACTCGCAGCCGATAAAATAGGATTGACCGCAAAAGTGACAGGCACAAAAACCGGCGAATTCAAAATTTCCGACTTCAATTCCCTTAAGAAAGGTTTCGCTTAAAATCGGCAGCGCATCTTTGCAAGGCTTTTTCCAGTGCATGATATGAGCTGCTACAACTTCTGCTACCAAAACTTCAATTTTCTGAGATTTCAGTTTTTTTGCCAAACCTAATGCTAACTTGCCAAACTGATAGCCTTCTTCAATTTTTAAGAATGCCCCACACAAAATTAACCCATAAGCGACATAGGCTACCGGAGACCATTCCGCATTGCCGTATTCAATGGATAAATTGACTTCTGACAGCATCAAAGGCAAAAACAAAGCGGGTGCGGCCATATAAGACGCGGTTGAAATATTGGCGATAATCCGGATCGCCCCTAATTTTTCTGGATGGGTTATTAAAGGCAGATCGATTAATGCTTCAATATCCCGTCCTGCTAACAGTTTTTCAGTTTGTGCTAATACACTTTGGATTTCTGCCTGACTGGGGTTTTCATTTAAAGCTATCCCCAATCGTTTTAAAACTTCTAATCCAATTTGAATTGCTTTTTTCGGATTCCCTTGAGACAAAGCAGCTTGGATTTTGACCTCGTTAATTTTGACGCGATCGGTAACGGCTTTGACATGAGTCTGCACAACTTCTGCCCACTGTTCCATTTGTTCGAGATCGCCTTCGAGATAAGCTGCTTCGGCTGCTTCTTCGTGCAGCGATAAAGTTAAGTTGTACTCATTTTTCCAACTTTGTTGGTTCAGCAGTTTGAGTCCCGCTTGAAAATAGCCGACGGCAGCTTGATAGGCTGTTGCAGCTTTAGCTTTTCGACCTGCTGTTAAATTCAGTCTTGCAATTCTTTTTTGTTCGTCGCTTTTAATTCGCTTCTTGACTGAGGGGTTAGTTCCAACTCCTAAATTGAGATGATCGACAATTTCAAAGATTTTCTCTGACCGCGTTTCTATATCTGTGCTTTCTAGAAGCAAAAGACCGATTTGAAGATGAATTGTTTGCTTGTATTCTTCATCTATTAAAGCATAAGCCGCTTGTTGAACGCGATCGTGTAAAAATTTATAACTTTGGATGAGTAATTCCGGGTCTAACTCAGAGGTTGGTAAAATTAGTCCCGATTGAAGCGCTGTTTTTAAATCTAAGAAGACAGATTTTTTGGGTTTTTCGCAAACAACTTTTAATGTTTCAAGATTGAAGTTTGCTCCAATACACGCTGCTAACTGCAAAATATCTTGTGTTGATTTTGGCAATTTTCTGAGTTTGCCAATCATTAATTCTACTACATTGTCTGCGATTTGCTGAGCGTCAATTTCTGCGAGGCTCCATTGCCAAAATCCACATTGAGTTGCTCCAACTCTAATCGGTAATTGAGGGGGATTAAATGAAATTAGTTTTTCAGAATACAAAGTATTAAAAAATTGATTAACAAAAAAAGGATTTCCTCTTGTTTTTCCCTTGACCAATTTTGCTAACGGCTTTACTAACTCTATATTTCCTTGTAAAGTGTCAGCAATTAAAGCGCTGATATGTTGAACTTCTAAAGGAGATAACGTAATTTTATTAATTGTTGCTCCCCCTTTCTGCAATCCTTCTAGTGTCACCATTAACATATGAGTCGGATTGACTTCGTTATCTCTATAAGCACCCACCATAAGCAAACTCAAATTCGACGCGCGATCGCTCTTTTTTTCTGACGCTCCCAAATTAGAATTTGTACGACTGACTTGCGTCTCCGTTTCGGTCATGATGAGTTCAATCAACCTGAGCGTTGCTGAATCTGCCCACTGAAGATCGTCTAGGAAAATAACCAAAGGATGCTCAGTTGTGGCAAAAACGCGCAGAAAGTTTTCAAAAACAAGATTGAAGCGATTTTGTGCTTCCGCAGGTCCCAATTCTGGTACGGGAGGCTGCGACCCAATAATTAATTCAACTTCAGGAATAACATCAATAATAACGCAGGCATTTGACCCCAATGCTTTGAGAAGTTGATTGCGCCACCGGTCGAGTTTTTCTTGGGTTTCCGTTAAGAGTTGACGAACTAATCCAGTGAAGGCTTGAACGATAGCAGAGTAGGGAATATTGCGCTGAAATTGGTCAAACTTTCCTGAAATAAAGTACCCTTGTGTTTCGGCGATCGGCTTATAAATTTCAGCAACAAGGGCAGATTTTCCGATTCCCGAATACCCAGCCACCAACATCATCTCTACCCCTCGATATTCTCCTGGATTTGAGGAAGATTCGGTGGAGTTAGCAACTCGTTGAAACGCGGCGAGTAACTGCGCAACTTCTCTTTCTCTGCCGTAGAGTTTTTGGGGAATTTGGAAGCGATCGCATATATCCCGGTTTCCCAGAGGAAATGGATCGATCCGTCCTGTCTGTTTTAGGCGATCGCGACATTCTTCTAAGTCCGCTAATAATCCCCACGCACTTTGGTAGCGATCTTCTGCCATTTTTGCCATTAACTTCCCTACAATTTCAGCCAGCGATCGGGGGATGTTAAATTCTTCAAGAGAAGGAGGTTGTTTTGCAATGTGACAGTGAATCAGCTCGAGTGCATCTGTACTGGTAAAGGGTAACTGTCTGCTTAAAAGTTCGTAAAACGTTATCCCCAGAGAATAAAAATCAGTTCGATAGTCAAGAGAACGGTTCATCCGTCCGGTTTGTTCGGGGGAAAGATAAGCTAGCGTTCCTTCTAAAACGTTAGGATGAATGGGCGTTGGGTTTTCGCGACTGAGTTGAGTCGCAATCCCAAAATCGATGATTTTAAGCTGTTGAGTATCAGCATTAAAAACAATATTGCTAGGGTTAATATCTTTATGAACGATATTGGCTGCATGAATGCGACCCAAGCTGCGAGTAATTTGAATCGCCCGCGCGAGAAATTCCTCCAACCGAAAGCCTTTTCCTTGCCGATCTAGCCATGCTCGAAGAGATTGTCCGCCAAAGTCCTCAATACACATCACGAGGGTATTTTGATAGGATTCGAGACTGTAGGCTTTAATAACATCATCGCCGTTCAGGGCGCGCGCAATCTCGTATTCTTGCCGATAGCGCGTCAGTTCTTGGGGGGTAGGATAGTCTTGTTTGAGAATTTTAAGAATAACTTTTTGTCGATCTTCTTCGCGAATGGCTCGATAAACCAAGGAATTAGAACTTTCGTAAAGGGGGGTAAGATGGTGGTATCCCGCAATGACAATCATATTGGCTCTTACTCTCGGTGCTACAGGTTTTCGTTCTACCCTTTGGAGGTGGGATCGTTTTTGCGGTTAGATGCTCGGTAGACTCGGTGGTTGAGGGCTAGATGCAATCCTAAAGCTGGTGGAGAGCGCCCGATCGCTTCAACTGACAGCTTCTCTTTAAGCTTAACCTTAAAAGCGAATTGAAAGCATCATCAGGCGATCGGTAGGCAAACCTGAAAGGTGGTTCGACCGGGAACCGACACAAACGTCAGCTTTCCCTGGTGCTTTTCAACGATTTTGCGCGCGATATCAAGTCCCAAACCACTTCCCTCCCCTGCCGGTTTTGTGGTAAAAAAAGGTTGAAAGATTTGGTCTTGGATTTCGGGTGGGATGCCTTGTCCGCTGTCAGTAATGCTGACGTGCAAACTATTTTCAGAGCAATCTATTTCGATTTCGAGGGTTCCGCGATTATCCATCGCTTGAATGGCGTTATGTATTAAATTGATCCAGACTTGATTGAGTTCGTCGGGATAACCTTGAATGGGGGGCAACCCTTTCGAGTAGTTTCGCACCACTTCAATGCCCTGTTGGAGTTGGTTGTGATAAAGGGAAAGAACGCTTTCTATTCCTTGTTCGATGCAAATTTCGACTTTTGTTCCTTGGCGCTCGTAGCGCGTGTAGGTTTTGAGGGCGAAGACGATTTTAGCGGCGCGATCGCCGGCTTTTGCGATGGCGCGGGTGCTTTTGCGCAAGCTGACGAGGCGGTAGGCGGTATCGAGAATATCTTGACTGTTGGGGGTTTCGAGCAGGGATTGATAGCGTTCGAGGTTGTCGATAACCCCAATTTCGACTAAGGTATCGGCGAGGCGATCGCTGTCGGCAATTTCCCGGTCATCGAGTTCGCGGGCAAGCTTTCGACGAATTTTGCGTATTTCCCGCGATGAAAAGTAAGCTAAGGGGGTTTTGGCAGATTCGTGCAAAAGCGCAAGAAAATCTTTTTGCTGTTCGAGGGAGAGAGTTTGCAGGAAAATCGGGAGTTGTTCGAGACGCTCGTCGAAAAATTGGGTAATATTCCCGACTGAAGAATGAATCGCTCCCAAAGGACTGTTGATTTCGTGAGCAATTCCCGCAACTAACTGACCCAGGGCGGCGGTTTTTTCTTTTTGAATGAGTTCCTGTTGGGTTACTTCGAGATGTTCTAACGCTTCGGACAGTTCGTTCGTGCGCTGGGAAACTTTCAATTCAAGGGTGCGAGAGTAGTCTTCCAACTGCTCTTTGGCTTTTTCTAAGCGCCTGTTAACGGTTTTAAGTTGATATTGTTTGTGGAAGTTGGCGGTCAAGATGGCTGAGGCGGCGAGGGCTAAGAAGGGAGAAAAGACGGGGATCGTTCGGCCAGAAAGGAAAGCGAGGTAGCTGCCGGTATAGAGCAGACAACCGCTGAGAATAATATAGATTAGGGTTCCCAGGAGGAAACGGTTTTTGGCGAAGCGAGGGACGAAAAGTACGGCTTGGGAACCGATCGCGCCGAGGGCAGACCAAACCCCAATCCACAGCCAATTGACTTTCCGACTCCACGGAAACAATAGGGGACGATTGTCGAGGGCGGCGCTGATAATTTGGCTGGTCAGGTTGGCGTGAACGACAACGCCGGGGGTGAGTTGGGGAAAGTCTGAAAGGGAGTTGCTGTAGGGCGTTTGAAAAATATCTTTAAGGCTGGGGGTTGTTGCGCCAATGAAGACGAGGCGATCGCGCAGCAGTTCGGGCGAGATACGGTTTTCTAGGACATCGGTCAGGGAAAGGTGTAAAAAACGGTCGAGTTGACCGCGATAGTTCAGTAATATTTGGTAGCCGCCTCCGTCTTTGCCAATATAACCGCCTTCGTTGCCATTCAAGGGTACGAATGTTGCTTGACCGAGTTGATAGAGACCTCGGTCGGGGTTGAGAACTTCGAGGGAAATGCCCCGTTTTTGGAGATAGGCTAAGGCCATTGTTGCGCCTAAACTTTCTTTGAATTCTCCTTGTTTCGTTTCGAGGCCCAGCAAAGCGCGACGCAACTTGCCATCGGCATCGAGGATTAAATCGACGGGGGCAGTTTGCCCGGATTGGTCTAAAATTGGGGGCGGGGCGATGGTTTGTCCGGTAACTTTTTCGATGCCGATGAGGTTGGGGGTAGATTTGAAGACTTCGACGAGTTGTTGATGTCCGGGTTCGACGGGTAAATCGCGATAGATATCGAGGGCGATGGCGAGGGGTTGTTGGACGGCGATTTGTTTGAGGAGTCGGGCCATTTCGCGATCGCGCATGGGCCAATGTCCGAGATGTTCGATATCGGGTTCGTCGATGGTGACAATGGCGATGCGGGAGTCAACGGGTTCGGGAGGACGCAGGTGGAAAAAGGTGTCGAGGGTTGCCCATTCGAGGAGTTGTAGCAGGCCGAGGGCATTGGCGGCAATGACGATGGCCGCCGTTGCGATCGCGATGGCAACCAAACCTCGCCAGCGCGCGATGCGATGTTTCCATTTTTGCCGAGCCATTGGCAGCACTGTTGTACCAATTTACAACTCAAAATTCACCCATTCACCCATTCAACAGGTTGGTTGGATAAGACGAGGAGACCTCGCCATCCCAAGGGCCTCAAAATTGAGAATGCTCAATCCCGAACTTATTGCTACACCCTTAGAGTTGTTCGGCGAGGGGCCAGCGCGCGATCGCGTCGAGTCCGACTTGGCCGAGCAAGTCTTGCCATGTCCGCGCGATCGTTTCGTTGTCTGGCTGAGCGTGTCGGGCGGAGACCAACAGAGCCAGCGTATCGTACCAAATTCCTTCTCTAGCATACAACGTCGCGCGATCGAGGGGGGCAACTGAAGTCATTTCGCCGGTGTTATGGGGTTCTTCGACGCGCTTAATCCAGCCCCGCGCGCTGTGGGTGTCGGGCTGAAGAATGCCATCGCCATTGAGGGGGGCGAAGAACCAGGCGTAGTATTTGCCCGTTTCTAGTTCCGGCGCGTTTTCGGGTAGGGTAACGCTGACGATGCCGCCTCCGCCGGAGAGATTGAGGGTCGCGTGGTAGTGAGACTCGGCGTTTTCGTTTTGGATGCTGAAGAAGACTCGACGGGCGGCAGTTGGCGGCACGTAGAGGTAGATTGTCGGGCGGGGGCTTATTGTGTAGCCCGCTTGGGTTTCGGGCAGCACCGGCACGATTTCAGCCAATTGTTCGCCTCGGATACCGGAACCAATGGTACGCCTGGGGGTGGGGTTTCCCAGGGGTCGGAAGACAACATCGCCTCGAGCTGAGTTTTGGGGGGCAAGAAGTGGAACGTTGCCCCGAACGCCGCCGCCCAAACTATCGCGGGGGGCGGGATCGCCTTGGGGGGGCTTGAATTGAATGCTAGGACTGTCGAGGGGGGTTTGAGCGATGGTTGCTTGGGGGAGGTTGCCCAGCGCGATGGTTCCGGCGAGGGTTAGAAGGAGGAGGGTGTTGGGAGTCAAGGGGTTGAGGGATTTCACGGTTGGCGCTCCTACGGTATCAAAGGGATGGAGAGCGGCAGAATTGGGGGTATGGGATGAGAGGGTTTGGCAGCTCTAATGGAATTTTATCTTTCTTGCGGTAGATGTAGGGATTGTTATCTTAGCAGAATTTTGGGGGAGTTGGGGGGATGAGGGGGGCGCGCGATCGGATTGTCTGCTCTCGGTTGCTCGATTTCATGTAATCTAGGTGTATGGTTAGAATTAGGACATTGAGAGCCTAGCGTTAAGCATTTAGCATTTGCACTACCTAAACTATGGATAACAAAGATTCCGAGTTACTCGAAAAAATTCGCCAGCAGTTCGATTTTGGTCCCTATCCGAGAGTCCCCCTTGAAAAATCTCCTAAAGAGACACCAAACTATCTATACATTTATAATATTACAACCCCTTATTACTTAAGAAATCAAAAAGTAATTGATTCTCACAACAAAATCATATTAGATGTAGGATGCGGTACGGGTTTTACAACTTTAGGGTTGATCGTTGCGAACCCAGAAGCTAAAATTGTAGGAATTGACATTTCAGAAAAATCAGTAGAGTTAGCACGCCAACGGTTGGAATATCACAATTATAAAAATGTGGAATTTCATGTCATGTCTATTGATGAAATTTCTACGCTAAACTTGCATTTTGATTACATTAATTGCGACGAAGTTTTATATTTAATTTCTAGTCCTGCGCAAGCTTTGCAATTAATGCGGTCAGTCTTGAAACCAGAGGGTATTATACGAGCCAACTTACACAGTTTGTATCAGCGAAATTACTTTTTTAGAGCGCAAAAACTTTTTCAAATAATGGGATTAATGGAAAATAATCCTGAAGATATGGAAATGGAAATTGCAGTAGATGTCATGAAGGCATTGAAAGATAATATTTATCTTAAAACAAGGGTTTGGAAGCCATTCTACGAAAAAAAAGGAGAGCGAGAAGAAGCGCTTTTGTCCAATCATCTCCTCCAAGGCGATCGAGGATACACAATTTCAGATATGTTCGCTCTTTTAGAAGCTACTAATTTAGAATTTATCGAGATGATTAATGGGCGAGAATGGGATTTAATGTCTTTATTTAAAAATCCTGATGATTTGCCAGTATTTTTGGGATTGACCCTGCCCGAGGCAACGCGACAAGAAAAGCTGGAAATGTTTGAACTCCTCAATCCTGTTCACAGACTGCTAGATTTTTGGTGCGGTCATCCAGAGCAAGGTCAAGCTTTTACTCCCGTTAGTGAGTGGACAAATGAAGACTGGCACAATGCCACAGTGCACCTACACCCTCAACTAAGAACCCCGCAAGTACAAGAAAAATTAAGTCAATGCTTGAGAGGCAACCAAGTTTTCCCGATTAGCCAATTGCTTCCCATTGCCGGTGGCGGTCTTATTGGGGCTGATGTCACTGTGGCTGCCTGTTTATTCCCTCCCCTCTTGGAGTCGCCTCAATCAGTGTCCGCTCTACTCCAACGTTGGAAGCAACTCAAACCTTTAAATTTAGAAACTTTTGAGCCGCTGACGGATGACGAAGCGCTGGTGAGTTTAAAGGATACCTTAACGGGGTTTGAAGACTTTGGCTATTTATTGCTAGAACGTGCTGCGTAGCTTAGGAAATCGCAATTTTCCGAGCTGAGGCTGCAATCTGCATCAGCTTCTGGCTCAACGTGAGTTCGATGAACGATAAATTGCTGTGACCGAGAGAAGGCAGTGCTTTCAGCCGATGAAAGTCTATCCACCACTTGTCAATTTTTACGGCTTAATGAGAATTGGAGCAGCCTGGGCGGGCTCAGACTGGGGAATGCCAAAGAGTGCCTTTCAACCCACAAAAATAAGACCCAGACTAAAAAAAGCTGAGAGTTGAGCGTAAAATACTCAATAACTTCCAAAACTCTCAGCTATGAACTCCATTATATCTCGTCTTGACTTAACCCAAATATTCTGCGACGTGGATGACTTCTACCTCGATTTTCTCGCCCATCAAAAACAATTCGCTAAACTCCTCAGCCGCGAACCACGAAAAATGAGAACCTCTCGTTTATGCCCAAGTATTGATGACTTGCTTCTTGAAGACTCGTTATGGAACTCCGACAGTAATTGCCTTTATTGATTCAACTCCAATTTCCGTATGTCATCCCTGTCGCGCTAGAAGTAATAAGGTTTTCGGTAATTTAGCTCAATGGGGTAAAAATTCGCCTTTGCTGGCATTATGGCTTGAAACTTCACTTGATAATTAACGCTCTTTGGGGAATTATTGGCTTGTCAATTGACTCCGGCAAATACTGACGACCGACGACCCGTCCCCGATTTAAGTGAAGGCTTACTGGGTTATCTTTTTGGAGATAAAGGTTACATTTCTCAAAATTTGTTCCAACAATTATACGAGCGAGGTTTAAAGTTAGTGACGCGGAGCCGTAAAAATATGAAAAATCGCTTAATGCCCTTAAGGGAGCGAATTTTGTTGCGAAAGAGAGCATGAGTTGAGTCAGTCAATGACCAACTCAAGAATATTTGTCAAATCGAACACAGTCGCCATCGTAGTGTCTTCAACTTCTTGGCTAATTTAATAGCGGGATTAATCGCTTACAGTTATCATCCTCTTAAACCTTCCTTGGATTGAGATTTTAAGAGTTTACCCGCCCTGCCGATGGCGATTTTCTGAGCGAGAATTGGCGAGCACACCGAAGAACGTTATGCGCCCCGCGAAGCGGCACCCTGCACCGCGAAGCGGAAGTTGAATCACGCGATCGCAGAAGTCGAATCACGCAATCAAAGTCATCGAACTCACGTTGGCTCAGAGATGGGATTTCTCCTCCAGTCCGCAAACGAACAATTTGGTCTGTAATATCTGGTAGTTCCAGACGCTATTGAAAAGATTTCGAGATCGAGTGATATGAAGTCGGATAGATGTGGGTAAGCTACACCTGGAAGTTTGCGAGAACTTATATTGTTGACATTTTTTAGGAGAGAGTTAAGTCATGAAACGCGACCTTCAAGCCAAGTTCCTGATGCACATCGCATCTAAGAAGCAGGATGATGAGGGGTTTACCCTAATTGAACTGCTGGTTGTAATCATCATTATCGGTATTCTGGCAGCTATTGCGCTGCCCTCCCTGTTAGGTCAGGTCAACAAAGCCAAGCAGTCTGAAGCTAGAAATAACGTGGGTGCGATGAACCGCGCTCAACAAGCCTTTGCCTTGGAAGCCACTGACTTTACCACCAGCGTTTCCGAGTTGGGCATTGGGATTCAAAAGCAAACAGCAAACTACCTTTATGACATCAAAGATGGTCCTGTTGGTGGGAAGTTGTTGGCAATTGTGGCTAATCGCGCAACCCCTCTGACCACAACTAAAACCCTTAAACCTTATGGAGGTGTAGTCGCTTTAATAGAAGCTCAGGTGGCTGGTGGTGGTGGAACGGCGGAGGCTTTGACTATCGCCACCTTATGCGAAAAGACGAGCCCCTTAGCTAAGGGAACTGCCACGGCTAATACTCCTGGTAATGGCTCGTTTCCTAACCCCACAGCTGCTAACTACGATGCCGGTAAAGAGAAAATCAAGTGTGGTAACGACTACAAAGATTTAGGCAGCTAAGGGACTGACTAAAGCAGGTTAACTCTGTGCTTGGTTGGAGTGGGTGGTGTACAAAGTCTACACTACTCACTTATTTAGTCCCTTGGATTGAGAGGATGTTTAAAATTGCGTTGTTACAGGTGCTGTGATGGACACTTCAGATTCAGCACAAATGTTGCAAAGTTGGCAGCAGCGAGCTAAAAAGTTTTGGACACAAGGAGAGTATGAAGAGGCAGCAACATTCTACCAAGAGATAGTAGAAGCACAGCCAGAAGTGAGGCATCATTATTGGTATTTGGGACTCATGTTGTTATTGAAGGGAGAAGAGGGGGACGCTCGGGCGACATGGCTGATGGGAATGCTGGACGGAGAGTCCGAGCAGATTGAAGCGTGGATCCAAGAGCTAGTGGAGGTTTTGCAACAGGAAGCAAGACGGCAGGAAGATATAGGTTCAGAGCTGTTAGCTTGGACGATTCGGCAACAAGTTCAAGAACTCTGTCCAACAGAGACTAATAATTTACTCCATCTGGTTCGACTAGCACTTCGGTTGGAAATTTATACAGGAAATGAATTAGATAATTTTGGCGTTGTGGCATTACTTCAGTCTGACCCCCCAGCAGTAGTGGAATTTGAGTTACTCGTCACCGTTCTTCGGCAAATTCTCGATCGCGCGCCATCCAAACCCTCCTCCCTAGAACTGGTGGCTGCAAGCTTGCGTTACGCGACAACCGAACCTCAAATTTTACAGTTACTCGTCGTCTTGCTAGAAGCTGCGGTTGAAATTAGTTCCTTCAAAAAACAGCCTAAAATTGCAGTAAGCCTGTGCGAACTGGCATTACTCCTTGCTCCCCACGAACCCGAAGTTTTGTACCAATTGGCTCGTTTTTATCAAGATTCCGAACAATATGAGAAAGGGATCGAAACAGCGAAGCAGTATGCTGCTTCTGTAGCAAATTTACCAGAAAAAATTTTTGCCAACAGAGCGGTTCTGCGAGCGCTGATGGGTACGGGGGGTTATTGGCAGGAACGCTTTTCAACATTTCAGAAGCACGAAGCTTTGTTGCATTTTTTTAAGGAACAACAACCTACGAATCTGACTCCTATCCAGATTTCTCGTTTATACAGCGGTTACTTCTTCGCGCCCTACTTTCGCGACGAACCAAGAACAGATCGATCCCTTCAAAACCAAATCGCTCGAATTTGCCAGCTTAATACCCAAACTCAGCACGAATCTAAAGTTGCTCGCTACGCGAAAGGACATCAAGAGCGTCGAAATAGCAAGTCAGAGGAGCAGCGTTTAAAAATTGGCTATTTGTCCCACTGTTTTAAGTTACATTCGGTGGGTTGGCTAGCGCGGTGGCTGTTCGAGTACAGGAATCGCGAGCATTTCGATTTATATACCTACATGATTACCGATTCCCAAATCAGTAATCCATTGCAAGAATGGTATAGTCAGCGCGCCACCCAAACTTACAAATCTCCTAACAGTGCGGAGTTAGCAGAGAAAATCTATGAAGATGAAATTGATATCCTAGTCGAACTCGACAGCATCACATTAGATCGTCCCTGTGAAGTCGTCGCGCTTAAACCCGCGCCCATTCAGGTCACTTGGTTGGGATGGGATGCTTCAGGAATTCCGACAATCGATTATTTCATTGCCGATCCTTATGTTCTTCCCGACTCAGCACAAGACTACTATAACGAGAAAATTTGGCGCTTACCCAACACATACATCTCTGTCGATGGGTTTGAGGTTGGCATTCCAACACTACGCCGAGAAGATTTAAATATTCCATCAAATGCAGTCGTATATTTAAGCGCACAAACAGGATATAAGCGGCATATCGATACTGCACGCTTACAACTGCGAATTGTTAAGCAAGTTCCCAATAGCTACTTTTTAATTAAAGGTTTAGCCAACCTTGAAGCAGTTAAGGACTTTTTTGTTCAAATTGCAGAAGAAGAGGGATTTGATACAACTCGTCTGCGCTTTTTACCCCTCGCTCCCTCAGAAGCCATACACCGCGCCAACTTAACCATTGCGGACATCGTTCTCGACACTTATCCCTACAACGGTGCAACAACGACGCTAGAAACCCTGTGGATGGGAATTCCTTTGGTGACGCGCGTGGGAGAACAATTTGCAGCGCGCAATAGCTATACAATGATGGTCAACGCGGGAATAACAGAAGGCATTGCGTGGACAGATGAGGAATATGTGGAGTGGGGCGTTCGGTTAGGGAAAAATGAAGCACTGCGGCAACAAGTCGCTTGGAAGTTGAGGCAGTCGCGCCACTCGTCGCCGCTGTGGAACGGCAAACAGTTTACGCTCGAGATGGAGAAAGCGTACCGGGAAATGTGGGTCAAATATATTAATGAGTAGCTTAAAGCCCAGCCCGGAATTCAAATTCACCGCTAAAGGCGAAAATCCGTTAAAACGGGTTAATCGATTTACTACAATAATCCGCGACAGACGCGGTCGAAAAACGACTCCTTTGGTTATATTGTTTCTATTTTTTAGAGGTTCAAATATATCATTCAACATTTCTGGGCCAAGCGGTACTTTTGCAGCAAAAAGTCAACGGCTATAACTTAAAGCTTTGACTTTTTGAACTTCACTCTCAACATCCGGCAATCTCTGCCCATATTTTTCTGCGGTTTCCAGCCATAGCTTCGCGACCCTTTCCAATTCTGCTAATGTTTCAAGCAAGTTTTCCCCCTGAGCTAAGCACCCTTTAAGGGCTGGAATTTCGGCTACGTAGCCCCCCTCATCACAGGGATAAATTACAATAGGGTAGTTCATCGTTATTTTTCCTCATCTCTTTGACTTTCCGGCAGCAAGGTCAAGATATCAGTATTGTAGCTGCCGAGTTGCTCGCTCGAGTTTTGGAGTGGGAGTTGCAAGAATCAGAAGAAGCCGTTGCAGGAATTCAGCACGGTTTGGACAATTTTGTCGAAAGCCCAGGCAAAGCTGACGCTAGATAACGCTAATTGGGTAAGTACGGACGGCTGCATCTACTGTTGCAATTGTTAGCTCATGTTGTAAAGCCTGACAAATGAGCATTCTATCGAATGGATCCCGATGAAATGGTGGCAAATGCGCTAGCTGAGCAACACTATCTTCGTCAAGAATTAAACTAGCAATTTGATGAAGATCGCGCTGCTTTGGTAGATACATTTCAGGTGATTCTGGCAGTTGCAGTTTTCCGAGCTGGTACTTGATAATCGCCTCCCAAACTGAAACGACACTCAAGTACACTTCGTTGTCTGAGTTGCGAATTTTATCTCGAATATCTGCTGAAAGCTTACTATCTCCACTGATAAACCAGAGAAAAATATGCGTATCTAGCAAAATTTTCATCGACCCTCGAATGCAGTTATAATTTCGTCGGGCAAGGGTTCATCAAAATCGTCGGGAACTGTAAATTCCCCGGCACATAAACCAAAGGGTCGTAGTGGCTTGCTACGCGATCCGATCGGCCTGAGTTCTGCAATTGGTCGATCGGCCTGGATGATGGTGAAAGCTATCCCTGCTTCAACCTGACGGAGATACTTTAAAAAATCGCGTTGGATTTCATCAATCGTTACGTTGAACATTAAAATTACCTCGACCGGGAACCGGAGATAGTACCACCTTTAAATTATAAATGATAGGCTGCGCTCTTTGCGTTACGACGGGCAAGATTGCCTCTCTTGTACAATCTGCTGATAAAATTCCTCTAACCCTCTGACACAAACGAGGTCGTCGTAGAGGCGATCGCGTCTTTCTTTCATCTTTTCTTTGATTTCCTCTCGCCACTTGCGATGTCATTCCGAAACGCGCTTCGCGATCGCGTCTTAATCTAACGGCAATTTCAATATACTCCGCCTCGCTGTTTGCAATGGTTTCCGTCACATCAATCATTTTAAGAAAGCTATCGGTATGGCGACCGCGCATGAACTCGCCGGGATAGGTGACGATGGGAAGATGACACGCGATCGCTTATAATAAATTGCATCCTCGCATATCTGGGAGTTTAAACCATGTCTCTCGCCGAGCTAATTCCCTTGGTGAACAATTTGAGCCAGTCAGACAAACGATCGCTCCTCAAACTCCTAGCTGCACAAATCCCACACGCTGAACTACAAGTCATCTTTTCTGCATCAGAGTATCCGGTTTGGTCGCCCTATGACGCAACGGAAGCTGCAAACATCCTGATGCAGATGATTCGGGATGACCAACAGACATCTACTAATGCCTAGTGCAATCGAGTTTCCTTTTTCTGACGATGAAGCACTACCCGCAATTCCGATTGTGCTGAGTTGTGCGGACTTGGCTCTCTCCGCAAATGCACTGCTCGATACTGGGTCTACGGTCAATCTATTACCTTTTGACATCGGGCTGCGACTGGGTGCAATCTGGGAGGAACAAACGGTTCGCTTGCCATTGGCTGGAAATCTTGCAACGGTCGAAGCACGGGGTTTATTTGTGCGCGTTCAAATTGGGACTCTGGAACCCGTTCGCCTAGCATTTGCCTGGGTACAAGCTTCTCAGGTGC
This sequence comes from Cyanobacteriota bacterium, assembly GCA_034189065.1. Taxonomy (GTDB): domain Bacteria; phylum Cyanobacteriota; class Cyanobacteriia; order Cyanobacteriales; family Spirulinaceae; genus FACHB-1406. The sequence continues at coordinate 21,027 of JAXHVQ010000034.1, read as the reverse complement.
CTTTAATCCTCGGGCAAACGAACTTTTTTCGAGAATTCGATGTCTGTTTTCAGCGATCGCGACGCACGATCGAAATTCTTCGCTTCTAGCCAGCGCTGATGTCAATTGCGACAATCTTGCCTTAGTTGCTTTCCTCTCACTATTTTGAGCCCCAGGCGCGATCGCTTCTTTTTTCATCTTTTCTTTAATTGCCTCTCTTGTACAATCTGCTGATAAAATGCCTCCAACCCTCTAACGCAAACTAGGTCGTCGTAAAGGCGATCGCTTCTTTCTTCCATTTTTCTCTTAATCTCTTCTCGCCACGCGCGATGTCGTCCGAAACGCGCTTCGCGATCGCGTCCTAATTTGACCGCAATTTCAATATATTCTACTTCATTTTGTGCAATTGTCTCCTTCACGTCAATCATTTTAAGAAAACTCTCCGTGTGGCGACCGCGCATAAATTCGCCGGGATAGGTGACAATGGGAAGATGACACGCGATCGCCTCTAAACTCGTATTCCCTCCAGACCAAGTTATTGTATCGAGATAAACATCGGAAAGTAAGTTAATGAGTAAATAATCGAGGCGTTCGGGAATGGTCAAAAAAATGCAGTAGTCTTGGTAATTTAAATTGGCAGCAGCAAAAGCGCGATCGAGACGGGGTTTGAGCAATTCTCCTCGCAAAAACACAAACTTTGCTTTGGGTACGCGCCGCGCAATTTCAGCAAAAATATAATCGTATTGCGGCAAATATTTAACTGGCGCTTGGCAGCATAAATAAAGAATACCATCTTCCGGTAAATCATAGTGCGAGCGATTTTTGATAATTGGTGGAATCGTCGGTTTGGGATAAGCAACACCAATATTGGGCAAGCGAATTAGGGTTTCTGAATAATGCTCTCGGGCATTTTCCGGTTCCATCAATTCACTCGATAAAAAGTAATCAATCGTCGGCAAACCCGTCGTAACGGGATGTCCCCAAGCCGTGCATTGAACCGGAGCAAGGCGCAACCCTGCCATTGCGAAAGTGAATGCATTCATCCCTAGTTCGGGAAACACGAGAATATGCAAGCGATCGGCGTAAATTTGTTCGCAGACTCCCGTAAAATCATAGGGGATATGATGAAAAATATCGCTATGTTCTTTGAATCTTTCAGTGATTATATCTGGCGTGTTGCCCGTATAGTAACAGTAAATTTCAAAGCGCTCGCGATCGCAATATTTTAACCACCCCGTCAACCATAAAGTTCCGCTGTATGAGTGGAGATAGGCAGAAGCATATCCCACGCGAATTTTCCCGTTTTCTCCAAGAGGAGGCATTGATAAAGATTCGCTCCACTGTGGATATTTTTCCCTAACAACTCGACTGAGAAAACCTCCGTACTTTTTCTGCAACTTTACATCATTCTGGGCTTGATAGGAAATATAGAAATTGGTTAATTTACTCATTCCTGTCAAAACATTTTCTCGCTCTTCAGCCGTCTCTAATGAAGTTTCTTCGATCAATTGGTCGAGTCCTTCTGCGAAACGCTTGCGATAAACCTCGATTTGGCTTCCGCGCTCGTAAATAGCAGGAACGAGTAAATATTTGAAAATCCTAAAAGTATAATCTTGTGGAAGGCAATTGGACGCTCGTTCGGCAAAGGAAATTGCGTCTTCAGCTCTTCCTTCTCTTTGTAAATGGACTATGGCAGCAAAATATAAACGAGGTTCTAGGGGATAAAGCTCGATTCCTTTTTCCAAGGTATTCAACATTTGTTCGGTTTTCCCCAAACATCGGTAACACTCGGCTAAATTCAAATAAAGCCAAATATCTCCAGTTTGAAGAGATAAGTAGTGCTCGTATTGAGTAACAGCAGCAGCCCATCGATTTTCTTGGAATAGACGCTCTGCTAATGTCCAAAACAAATCTTCTGTATGAATTTCACTAAAATTATCGAAGTTGAGTGCTGGCAGTTCTGGGGTAAGAGCTTTTGGGTTTTCGCATGACAAAATAATTCGAGCATGAATCTGCTGAAGTAGAGGTTCCTGCTCTAAATCGCCCTGCGTTTCCAATAAAATAATTTTGGTTTCTTGTGCAATATCCAATTCTTCTTTTAAGAGCAAATTCATTGCAGCCGCCGAAAGCAGTAAATTGGCTTCCTCTTGTGAAGTATTGCCGGTATCGACAAAAAGGGTTATGCGATCGCGCTCGGAGTGAGTCGCGATCGCGCGAATCACTCGTTCGAGTTCTGAAGCTAGAAACTCTTCCGGTTGAGTCCAGTCGGGAAAAATAATAAAATTAAGGTCGCTGGTCATTTGTCGCGAGTTATTGGTCGAACAAAAAAGCGAGTCGAGCTCGGGAGAAACTTATAGTATAATACCCAAGTATCCAATAAAATCTAACTGTAGCAAGCTACCGGCAAGCACAGATGACCTAATCTAAATGTTGTCTGGGTCAACTAAGGAAGCAATTGAACGATGACTCAAGAAGAAGAAATGACTTCCATTTCACCTGAAATGGCAACGACAGAAGGTGTTACTAAAGAAGAATGCGACGATATTCCCGGCTCTCATGGCTGGGAAGAGTACGGAGGTCAAGATGATACACCAGAGGATGAGCGCTTGGGAACTTGCTATCATGAAGGTACAGGAGATTAACTCATGAAATGGCATTACACTGGAAAAATGGCAATTCATCGCCCTAACGGAACGTGGAACATCGAACAAGTTTCTGGCGTATTCGATCTTCCAGACCGCAACGTAGAGTTAATTCGTCACTTTCTCTGGGAAAATCGTAGCTTTATATTAAACTACAAGTATAATCCTCCATTGGGTGAAGCACCTTGGGGCAACGTGCAAAGTCAGGCACAAATGCGAAGCGAACTGGCGAAGCGGATGTCCGATGATGAGTGGACAAAGGGCGTTCGGGACAAGCAGGTGAAAGCTTATTTAGTCGCGTTCTATCATCACTTTTTGAATAATGTAGATTTGTATGTTCCCGAGTCTTTAGGAGTCGCTTAATTAGGCAATATCTAGGGAATTGGAGGAAGGATGGAGGAGATAGAAAGAGTAAAATTGGGGAATGCTAAAGGCGCAGCTTGGTTTGGTTCGGCAAGAATAAGATGGTGGGTATAACCTGTAGGGGTTGGGTTGCGGAAAATGTGAAGTTGGCGGTTATTGATATCTAACACCCAATATTCAACGATGCCCGCCCGTGCGTAAAGTTTATCCTTGATTTCGCAATCCTGCTTCAGTGTCGAGTCCGCTACTTCTACTACGAGATAAAGATCGTCAGGACGGGGATGGCGGTTAGCGTAATCTAAAATACTTCCTTTAACGATCGCGAGATCGGGTTCGGGCTCGGAAAAATCGTCGAGTTGAATGGGATCTTGGGTACTCACAAAAGCATCCCGTTGTTCGAGAAGCGCATCAAATGTTGTGGCGAGTAGACGTAAGGCGGTGACGTGAGGCGTTCCTTTGGGAGACATCAGTAGAATTTGACCGGAAATCAGTTCGGTTCGTTCGTTGGGGTCGAGAAGGCCTAACTCGCTCATGCGATGGTAATCTTTGACTGTCCAGCGCTTGAGCGAGGATAACTCTGGAGTCGCGATGAAATTGGGAAGGAGGTTTGGGGGAGTCATGGCTATTGGGGAGCAAAATTGGGCGCGATCGCATTCCTTAAGATGACATTTTAACTCTCATTTGTTGTTAGGCGTTGGTCGAGGGAAAACGTTGGGAGATCGTCGAGATCCGTTTGCGCGATCGCTTGTTCGTTTTCATATTCTATGATAATGCGTCCTTGAAGATGTGTCTTCAGCGCATTCATTGAATCGGTGCGAGCTGTCCCAGCAGCAGGAGTTCTGCACTTTCACTAATTATCTATCGCTACGCTGTTAAAGCATAGTAGAATACTCGCATACTAATAGATACGCCTTGATGCAGTGAGTCATTACTACACCAAAACGACCCAAACTGCTGCCATATTTAAAAATACTGAGAGGTAATTTAGATGTTTAGCCTGTTTGAAATTTTAGAAGATAAGCTCCAAACCAAAATAATTATCGTAGATGTTGGCGCAGCGTTGCTGGGGGATGAACCCGATCCTTACGACTCTTTACGAAAGGAAGGACGCTTTCATGTTATTGGTTTTGAGCCAGTCGAAGAACAGTGTGAGTTTCTCAAGTTAATCTTTCCAGAAGACCATAGTTTTTTCCCTTATTTTATTGGCGACGGCAGTAAGCGTACTTTTCACCTTTGCCAGAATCCTTTGACCTCTTCACTTTATGAGCCAAACCTAGAGTTGCTCAGTAAGTTAAACCTAGTGTTAAATGTTACTGACAAATTTGAAGTTCAAACACGATGTCTTGATGATATAGTAGAAATATCGGATATCGATTTTTTAAAGCTCGATGTTCAAGGTGCAGAGCTAGATGTCATAAAAGGAGCATCTCGTTTACTTAAAAAAACATTGGTAGTCCATACTGAAGTCGAGTTTGTTCCCCTATACCGGAATCAACCTCTATTTGGCGAAATAGACATTGCTCTGCGCTCCCATAATTTCTTAATTCATACATTTTTAAAATTGATGGGGGGGACAATCAAGCCTTTAACAATAGATAATGAAGTTAATATCGTTTCGACAAACCAAATATTATATGCAGAAGCAGCAATATATGTTAAAAGCTTTATGGAATTTGAAAGTCTTGCAGCAGATAAGCTGCTGCGTTTAGCAACTATTTTACATGAAGTCTATGGCTCTTATAATCTTTGTGCTTTTGCTCTTGACACTTACGATCGGAAAAAAGGAACATCGTTATATCAAGTTTATAGCCAGCGCTTGCGTGCAGAGTTTTTGGATAAGTAAGAGCGGCCGTGTTATGTTGTCGAGTTCACCTACCCTTTTAGACAAATCTAATGATTAAACCTAGAAATGAGATAAAAAAAAGCTCTATTCTTGCAGCTCCCACGTTCCAGTTTGTAACTGAATCACTTTTTTGTTGCTAAAACTATCGAGTTTCCATGAGGAAAGAGCTGTCGCTGCGAGATTTTGGTTCTGCTCTTGATTCTCATTATTTAAAATAATTCGACCCTGAATGCAACCTAGCAGAGCTTGCCATTGAATTGTACTCAAACGCCCAGTAATTGAAATTTCTGGACCGTCAGATACGTCTAAATCTTCTTCCATCAAAAGATTCATTACCAAGCTGGATAGAGTTAGATTAGCATCTTCGTCAGAAATGCCGCTACTGTCTACCAGCAAAGTCATTTTACTTTTGTCTGGATGAGTTGCGATCGTATATATTGTACTTGCCAATTCTTGAAATAGACTATCTTCTGATTGACTCCAATCAGGGAAAATAATTAGGTTTACTTCTCTCAGCTTAAGGTTTTGCTTCAGAGCTATTGCTTGTTGCGAGCGAAAGGCTTCTTGAAACAGAGTTTCCATTTTGGCAGAGTAAGCACGGCTGTCCAGAAATCTGGGATTACTCTGCATTCGCTGCTTAATTAAATTACTCTTTTGCTGGCGTAATTCGCGGTTAGCACCTAATGCGATCGCTAACTCAATATACGACTCTTCATTTTCTGCAATCAATTCATTAAGTTGGAGTTCCTTTAACAAAGCTAATCCCACTCTCGATCTGAACGTATCTCCTCCCATAGCTACTACGGGTAGACTAACCATCAAGGGATCGAGCAGTGATGTCGCACCAGCAAAAGGATAAGAATCCAAATAAACGTCACCCAGCTTCAAACGTTCTAATACATCAGCGCGGCTAGGTGCGCAATCCATAATTATTAATCTATCGTCGCTCAAACCATACCGAGCCAAACTGCTCGCTAATCGCTTTTTAAAAGCTGAAACTGCATAGTTCGATGACCAGTTAGGATTAAATGGGTAAAGAATCAATCTCGATTGAGACGTATTCGCCACTATTTTAATCCAAACTTCTTCGACTTCAGGAATAATTTTGTAAAAATTTGCCCCTGATATATAAACTAGATCGCTTTCAGCAATACCCAAGTCTTTCCTGCTAATATCAACAGTAACGACAGGTTTTTCTTCTGTTGCAAAATCGTAACAGTGAGCAGAGCCATCTAGTGTAAGCAGCGTTTCAGTATAATGTTGCTGAGCGTCATTTTCTGGCTCACTGAATTCACCTGAAATGTAGTAATCCACATGACGCATCCCAGTTGTGGTGCACGAACATACATTAGCGATCTGGAGCCGCGCCAGCCGATGCAAGGCAAGCCACGCTATTGAATTAACCCCCGCTGTCACATTTGTGGCAATTAAAATAATATCTAGGTCTCCGTCGCGTATGGCTTGAACTTGACTTGGTATATCTCGAGGGAGGCAAATCATAGAGTCAGCATGACCCCCGCAATATCGTTCTAATCTATGATTACCCACATGAGCGGCGTAGATAATAATTTCAAATAAATCTCTATTTAGGTGCTTATAAACTGGCAGTGTTGCGAAAGTTTCTGTCTGTGGTTGAAAATGAGCTGCTAGAATCCCTAGTCGAATTTTGTTTCGTTCTGGCGATCTTTCAGGAAAATCCCAGTCAATTTTATTTTCTCCTATTTTTAATACAAATTCTAGTAAGTCAGCACGCTTTTTAAAAATATCTTTCAAGTTGTAATTATTAAAATAAACCGGAATAAAATTAGAATTGTTAGCAAAAGAAACAGCCACTTTCTGCCACAGCTCTGATTTTGAATCTCTAAATATATTCTCGTGAATATAATTTATCCAGGCTTTGATATAGTGGTAATAGTCGTCGGCTTCTCCACAGTCTTGGAATATATGCGGAATCTCAAACATGAATTTGAGATAGTTGTTGAGCAACCATTGGGAAATCTGAGCAATGTCGTACTGCAATGGCAACTGAGCAGCACGGCAGTACAGCATAGCCACTAGCAGATAAGGGATAGCTTTCAGAGTATCAAACCCTTGAGAAAGCTCTATTAATACTTCATCAACAAACGTCTGCTCTATAGCTGTCAGTTGTTCATTTTTAATTCCGCTATTCAATAGAGTTCGATGAGCTTCTCCTACCTCTCCAAAATAGGCAGTTTCCAGTTCATCGACCGCTAAATTTAGCCAAAAGTCAGCGATTTCTTTTCTACTTAAACGCAGGGTTTCTAGAGTAGATGGCTCGAAGGTATTTTTTGTGTATTTTTCACAGGATTCTCTAACACCTGCCAGTAAAGTTTTCGCGCTTTCTTTCGCAGCGCTCTCTGGATTTTTTTTGGTTTTAGCTAGGTCTGCTGAGCGTTCATCTATCAATACATACCTTTCTGCACTCGCTTCATAAACCGTTCCCTTCTTTTTAAAAAGTAAAGCAATAAATGTATACTCTATTCCCTGCCAAATAATAGTTTTCTCCGAACAACTCGGAAAATCATCAATACCTTCTTCTAAAAAAAAGCCGTGATTTTGAGCAATATCAACTAAATCTTGAATTTCTTCTTTAGAAAATACTTTCCAGGGCAGACCCAGAGGATTAATTGTTCTAGTATTCTGTTTTTTTTCCCAATAGTCAGTCGTCAAAAATAATAAGCCATCTGTTTTCACTATTCTGCGAGTTTCTGTAAAAAAAGCTTGCAAATTGACCCCGTGCTCGATCACAGAAACACTAATTGCTAGATCGAAAAAATTGCTTTCAAAAGGAGTTTTTGTTAAATTACCTTTATAAAGATGAGCTGGGAAATATTTACTTTCCTCCAACTTTATCTCTAAATCTATTCCGTACAGGTTGGTAAATCCAAGGGCATTTAAGAAAAATAGGGTGCAACCTGGGCTGCATCCCAAGTCAATAATAAGCACATCGCTCGGTAAAGAGGTGACTATTTTGTATAGTAGGAACTGATCCCAATTTTTCCTAGTATCTTCGTGTGTCGGCAAACCTTTGCGCTGTAAACTGAGCGTTGCGTCACCAATCTCCTGCCAATTTTTTAGAATTTCAATCATAGAACTAATTTTTTTACCGATTGTCCGCGTACAATGCTAGTAATTTCCTAAATTCCCTTTTGTCAAGAGCGGGCTTTATATTTGATTATTTCAATATTTGGCAAAGGGAATATCATACCAATCCCCTTATTCAAAGACTCCTGCTCGCGTTTGAGAAATTCTTGTTTAAAGTGCCAAGGTAAAACAAAATAGTAATCGGGATTCATAGCCCTTGATTCCTCTTCACTGACGATCGGAATATCTGTACCCAGAGTATAAGCGCCATATTTGTCAGGATTTCTTTCAGCAGCGCAATCCAAAACTCTACTATCTATTCCGCACCATTGTAATATGGTATTGCCCTTAGTAGAAGCACCGTAAGCATGAATTTTCTTTCCTTCTTTTTTGATTTTTTTTATAAGATGGTTTAATTCTTCTTTATGTATGTTTATACGATCTTGAAAATTTTTATAGGGCTTGTCAGTATCAAGCTCCATATCAAACTCTTCTTTCCGTAATAAATTGACACGCTGCCAAGATTCTTTGTTCTTCAAGGTAAAGTTGTCAATATGTGTTGCATAGCACCGAATACTGCCACCGTTAATATTGTTAACAACAGCATCTACTATCTTAAGTTCTGCTTGCTTCAAAATATACTCCAGTACAGCCAAACTATAATATTCTAAATGTTCGTGGCAAATAGTGTCATAGGAATTCATTTTTAGCATTGAGGGCATATATGACATTTCTAATATCCAAGTTCCCTCAACATCTAGAACTCTTTTGATTTCTTTACAGAATTGGACAGGATTTTCTAGATCGTAAAACATCGCGATCGATGTAATAATATTAAATTTTTCACCTTCTAACAGTTTAACAAGTTCTTCAGAAGGAAAAAGATCTTGAATAACAGTGATGTTTCCAGTGATTTCTTGGGCTAAGTCAGACGGATCTACTCCAAACTTAATAAATTCTTTCGGATAGCATTTGAGCAAAGTGCCGTCATTGCAACCAATGTCTAAGACCAACGCTTCTTTTTTTTCAACGAGCAATGCCGCCTCTTCAGCAATTTCTTGTAAGTGACTTCGCATGGTTTGATTTGTACCCGAACGATACCAGTATGCGGAATACAACACTTCCGGGGGCACCGTATGCTCCATCTGAAGCAAACCACAGGCTTTTTCATCTTTCATCGGATCGCAGCGGACGAGAGAAAGAGGAATTTTTCTAATAGGCGGTTCTTCTTTGCCTGGTTTTATGAAGGAACCTTGCAGATGTTGCTCCCCTAAATCGATGACGTTTGTAAGAGCAGAAGAACCGCACACGCGGCAAGTTTTGCGATGGATTAGATGCATTCCATTAACTCCAACAAAAACTTTTGTCGTCTTCTTTTAGCTGGTATTTTCTTAACCTGACTTAACCACACCCCACAACCACAATACAATTTCATGATTTTGTCTATTTAATAAAAATTAATACTGAACTCGAATTTGTGATTTTTACATTTGGTATCTGTATTTGTTCGTAACGGTTTCACATCCAAATATTCAAAAAATACAATAGGTTACTTTTGTTGTTTATTTGCTTCTTTGTTCTGACCTCCCTTTTTTACCTCTGCTACTTGCTCTTTCAACTGCTCCAACTGTTCCTTCAATTCGGGTTTATCGGGATTAAGAGCCACAATTTTTTCGAGGGGAGCGATCGCGCCGTCAAAATCTCCTGTACGAATGCGCACGGCAGCCAACGCTTGCAGCGCTTCTTGGTTGTCGGGGTTTAACTCAATAAACGTTTCAAGGGGTTCAAGCGCCTCCTGGAATTTCCCCAATTCCAAGCGCACCGTAATCAACTGTTGGAGGGCAAACTGATTGTCGGGTTCGCGCGCTAATACCCCTTCATACCCCTTCTCCGCTGTGAGGAGTTGTTCTTGGGCTGCTTCGCCTTGGTTTTCGGGCGCTTGTTGGGCTTGCTGGGAACCGGTAAAAAAGCTGGCTGCCATTAAGCCTGTGGAACCAACAAAGGCTAAAATCGAGACAATAATGATAATTTTCTGGACAACGTTTTTCTTGGACATACTCAGTTTTTTGAGTCCAAAGGGCAAATAACAGGGTTGGCGATCGCGCGATGAGAGCAAAAGGAGCTATCTTCATTCTTACCCAATCCACCTCGAAAAGCGATCGCCTCCTCTCAACTTTAACAGATTCACTTCCCAAAGCCATGACCAAAAAGCGATCGCGCAGCGCATATCGGACGACATCGCGCGTCTCCTTCCCCCGCATCCTCTCCTCCCTCTCCGTCTACCTCTTCATTCTCCTCGGCGGCATTCTCGTCGTTGGCTTACAAATTCCCCAACTCAACGCCCTCAAGCGACAAGGCACTGACATTTCTCCCGAAACCTACAAACAAGAAGTCCGGCAACTCAAAACCCACCTCGCTTTCCTCCAAAACCTCCCCGCCTTTGGGTTCGACAATCTCCTCGCCGACTGGGTTCTGCTCCAATACTTCCAATATTTTGGCGACGACGAAGCGCGCGCCGTTACCGGCTACGAACTCGTTCCCGATTACTTCGATATTATCCTCGATCGCGATCCCCGCTTTCTCCAGGCTTACTACTTTCTCGCCACTGGGGGCCCACTCTATGCCGCACAACCCGAAGAAACAAACACCATAATGGAACGCGGACTCCAATTTGTTACCCCCCAAGTTCCCCGGAAATCCTACTACATTCTCCGGCACAAAGCCATTAACGAACTCCTCTTTCTCCCTGACTCCCAACAACAAGCCCAACAAACTTTTGAAAAATCGGCAGAATGGGCGGAAACTTACAACGATGAAGAAAGTCAAAGCGTAGCGCGCGCTTCTCGAATGACAGCTCAATTTTTAGCCAATAATCCCGAAAGCACAACCGCCAAAGTTTCTGCTTGGGCAATGGTTCTGCAAACCGTTCCCGACGAACGCACTCAAAATATTGCAATTGGACAAATTGAGGCATTGGGCGGACAAGTTAGGCGTTCGTCCCAGGGAACCTTTCAAGTGATTCCCCCGGCAAAAGATTAGACAATTTTTTCTGACAAGCTAACTATAGCATTTCTGAACGAGATGTAAACCGTTTCAACGTAGGGACGTTCAATTGAACGTCCCTACAGAACGCGCGGTGGATGAATTCTGGGCCATTTATTGTTTCCGTTTCATTTGAAAACGCTATATCCTTAAAACTCATTACTTTGCTCCACTGAAAGGGTGACTTCACTTCGGAATAATGAATAATGAATAATTACCTTTTCTTCTTTTACGAAAAGGTCTTAGACCCAATAATTAATAATTACCCACACGCTCGCTCTATTTCAGGTGACGTAAGTCGGCGAATTCTTAGCTTTCCGGCAAAAACTCAGCATCCAGAATTTGGGCGATCGCATAGGGACACTCAACGGGAAACGTATTGAGAGGAAGTCCAGTTTCGCGACTCGCCGCTTTGCGTGCGCGGCGAAAGCATTCAGCTAAAATCACTTCGAGAGCGGGTTTAAGGCTAGGACTATCTTGCAATAAATCTTCAATACGGTTGCGTTGTTCGTCGATGGTATTTTGCCAAGAAAAACTTTGCAAATTCGACTGGTATTGCCATTTTAGTAAATGCTGGAGTAAGACCTCAATTCGGCTTTTTAACTCCCGTCGATCCGACTTCCCCAAGCTTTCAATTTCCTCAATAATAGCATCCCAGTCCACCTTCTCAAACTGTCGGGAACGAAGCAACTGCGCCGTCTGTTCTGTCCAAGCCACAAAGTCTAAATCGTAAACTCGAGTTGGAGTTTTGGGAAGGGGTTTCATCCGCTGACGTTTAATGGCTTTTCCCTATCACAATACCACGAACGCCAAAGCTCGCCCATCGCGAACCGCGCGTATCGGCACAACCGAAGCGCGCCTCACTCTCCCCAAAAATCGCAATCCCCGAACCGAGCGTGACAACGCAAACCGCCTGCGGCAAGATAAAATAGGAACGATCTCTTAAGATTTGTATAGAAACCCGCACACCGATCGCATTGCACAGGAGAGAAAAAAGCACGCATGGGCAGAGTCGTCGGCATAGACTTGGGAACAACCAACTCAGTGGTGGCAGTGATGGAAGGCACCAAACCCATCGTCATCGCCAACTCCGAAGGGATGCGAACCACACCCTCGGTCGTCGGATTTAACAAAGATGGAGAACTGGTCGTCGGTCAAATGGCGCGCAGACAAGCCGTTCTCAACCCCCAAAACACCTACTACGCGGTTAAGCGCTTCATGGGTCGCAAATATGCCGAACTCAACCCAGAGTCCAAGCGCGTCCCCTACACCATTCGTCGCGACGAGGGGGGCAATATCAAAATTCGCTGTCCCCGGTTGCGCAAGGAATTCGCCCCCGAAGAAATGTCGGCGATGATTTTGCGCAAACTGGTTGAAGAAGCAGAACGCTATTTGGGCGAACCGGTCACCGGCACCGTAATTACCGTCCCCGCCTACTTCAACGATTCCCAACGCCAAGCGACGCGGGATGCCGGACGTATCGCCGGTTTGGAAGTTCTGCGTATTATCAACGAACCCACCGCTGCTTCCCTCGCCTACGGATTGGACCGCACTTCCACTCAAACCATTCTCGTCTTTGACTTGGGCGGCGGCACCTTCGACGTTTCCCTATTAGAAGTGGGAGACGGCGTATTTGAAGTCCTCGCCACCAGCGGCGATACTCAGTTAGGCGGTAACGACTTCGACAAACGGATCGTAGACTGGTTAGCCGAGCAATTTCTCCAAACAGAAGGCGTAGATTTACGCAAAGACCGCCAAGCCCTCCAACGCCTCACCGAAGCGGCGGAAAAGGCGAAAATCGAACTATCGGGAGTCAGCAGTACCGAAATTAATCTCCCCTTCATCACCGCAACCGACGAAGGTCCCCAACATATCGAAACTCGCCTCTCGCGCGCCGACTTTGAGGAGTTTTGCGGCGATCTCGTCAGCCGCCTGCGCCGTCCCCTACAGCGGGTTCTGCGCGATGCGGGCCTCAGTCCGGTACAAATAGACGAAGTGGTTCTCGTGGGCGGTTCGACGCGCATTCCCATCGTTCAGGGGTTGGTGCGCAGCTTTATCGACAAGGAACCCAACCAAAATGTTAACCCCGATGAGGTGGTGGCAGTGGGTGCGGCGATTCAAGGGGGGATTTTGGGCGGCGAGGTCAAAGATATTCTGCTATTGGATGTGACTCCCCTATCGTTGGGCTTGGAAACCGCAGGCGGCGTTCTCAAAAAGTTGATCCCGCGCAATACAACTATTCCCGTGCGCCGTTCCGATGTATTTTCTACCGGCGAAAATAATCAAACGTTGGTGGAAATTCACGCCCTTCAAGGGGAACGGGAAATGGCCAAGGATAATAAGTCTTTGGGACGGTTTAAACTAACGGGAATTCCCCCCGCGCCTCGAGGGGTGCCGCAAATTCAAGTGGCCTTTGATATCGATGCCAATGGCATTTTGCAAGTGGTGGCAATGGATAAGACAACGGGGCGCGAACAGAGTATTGTGATTCAAGGCGCGTCTACGTTAAGCGAGATGGAAATCAATCGTGCCATTCGCGAGGCGGAGGAGTTCGCCCAGGAGGACCGAGAACGTAGAGAACGCATTGAGAAGCGCAATCGCGGGCGGGCATTAATCGACCAGGCCCAGCGGCGGTTGCGAGAAGTCACACTGGATTTTGGCAATCAGTTTGCCAGTTACTATCGCCGTCAAATTGAGGCGCTGGCGGCGGATTTACAGGAGTATTTGAAACGCGATGACGAACGGGGTATCGATCGCGCCCAAGCAGATTTACAAGATGCCCTTTACGAGTTGAATCGCGAGGTGCGCTTGCAGTATGAGGAGGAGAACGACGACTTTTTTGGGTCGATCCGCCGCACTTTTACTGGGGAAAAAGACCCCGACGATCGCGATCGCGGTTACGGAGATTATGGCGGAGGGATTGGTCGCGGTGGAGACAGTTGGGGGGACCCGCGAGACAATTGGGGAAGTAGCGCCAGGGACAGTCGCAACCGTCGCGAACCGCCTCGAGACCCCCAACGGGATCCGCGCGATCGCAACAGCCGCCGTCCCCCCGAACGCGATTCCTATGGTGGAGACCGCCCCCCCGGTCGTCGCGATTCTCGCCGCATTTATGAATATGAAAATGATTGGGATGATGAGGATGATGATTGGTTTTAACAATTGGGAATTGGGAATTGGGAATTGGGAATTGGGAATTGGGAATTGGGAATTGGGAATTGGTTCGTAAGCATTCAGCCATCAGCCGTCAGCCATCAGCTTGGGTCAGCCATCAGCCATCAGCCGTCAGCCATCAGTTTAAAATAAATTTAGAACGGGAGAATTGAAGATTGAGAAACTTTAGAGAGATTACAGAGATGCTTACTTCTTTTATTCAAAAGCTGAAAGCCGAAAGCTGACGGCTGAATGCTTACATTGGTTCTCAAACCTAAACCCTAATTTTGTATCGTTGAATGCAGAACTTTCGCAACTACTACGAAATTTTAGAAATCGATGGCAGCGCGACTTCCCAAGAGGTGAAACAAGCTTATCGCCGACTGGCGCGTCGCTATCACCCCGATTTGAATCCCGGCGATCGCGCGGCGGAGGAAAAGTTTAAATCGATTAACGAAGCATACGGCGTTCTCTCGGACCAAAGCAAGCGATCGGAGTACGACCGGTTTACGCGCTACTGGAAGCAAAACGGGGCGAAACGCAAGGGCGCGCGCAACCCTAAAAGCGAATACGGGCAATATCGCGATTTTAACAACTTTGTTGAAGAACTGCTCAACCGTCCCGAACCCAAGGTGCGCGTCAACGATCCCAAAGAAGCCTACCGTCCCGGAACGACGAAAACCGCCTACACCGTGGGCGCATCGAGCAAAACCACCGCCGAACGTCCCCCTCGCACTGCCCCCCCTCGTACCGCCGCACCCCCTCCCTCTCGCCGCCGCGATATCGAAGCGCGCCTGACGCTGCCGTTGGAAAAGGCGTATTTGGGGGGTCGAGAACGCATTCGCCTCGAAGACGGGCGATCGCTGGAAGTGGAGATGCCTGCGGGAATGACCAACGGTCAGCGGGTTCGTCTCAAAGGTCAAGGCATTGATGGGGGCGACCTTTATCTTAAAATTACCCTCCAACCTCATCCATTTTTCCAACTGCAAGAAGAGCATCTGTTCTGTCAAATTCCCCTCACCCCCAGCGAGGCGATTTTGGGGGGCGCGATCGAAATTCCTACCATTGACGGACCGGTGAAAATGAACGTTCCCAATGGCGTGAAACCGGGTCAGCGTTTGCGTCTTTCTAATAAAGGATATCCGCGCGGCGATGGAACGCGCGGCGATCAATTGGTGGAGGTTCAAGTTGCCATTCCTTCGGATATTAGTCCCCAGGAACAAGAACTTTATCAACAGTTGCGATTGATTGAAACCTTTAATCCTCGCGAAGAATTGTTATGAGTTTATAGCTTTATGAATAATGAATAATGAATAATGAATAATGATTTTATTAACGCGGCAGTTGAAGTCTGCTCTCGAATCGAAACATCGCGACCGAAAAGCCAAACAACTTATACAGCGCCTTGGGCTGTATCATAGTACAATCGATTAGCGAGTTAATGGTGGGCATTGCCAAGAGTGAGAGAGTTTGTTGAATCTCGCTTTTTTTGGGCAATTCCCACCCTACACAATACTGAATTTGGACCGATTCACCGAGAAATTGGTTGGCTCATTGTTGTTACTGTACCTCATAGCAGCGCAGAGCGCTGTATAGCATTTCTGAATGGGATGTAAACCGTTTCCAAGTAGGGACGTTCAATTGAACGTCCCTACAAATTGAACGTCCCTACTCAATTTGTAGTCCCTACAGAGAGCGCGACGGATTTAAATTCTGGGCCATTTATTGTTTACGTTTCGGAGCAAAAACGCTAAGCTGTTCGGCTTTTAAACTGTGTCGTCAAATTCTCCGAAAGGCAGAGGGCAGTGGTCAACGGATGTCTAGGTCGTGTGCCGCCAACGGATAAAGGGCGGCACAGTTGTTTTTTTTGGGCAGAAGGCAGAAGTGAATTCCCAATTTAAATGCACAACAGCTTATACACCGCAGAAATA
Source organism: Cyanobacteriota bacterium (assembly GCA_034189065.1). GTDB lineage: Bacteria > Cyanobacteriota > Cyanobacteriia > Cyanobacteriales > Spirulinaceae > FACHB-1406. The sequence continues at coordinate 4,969 of JAXHVQ010000034.1, read as the reverse complement.
ACAATCTGGAGTTGCCCAACACCGCGAATCGCTCTTGAGCCAATGAGAACTGGGAAACTCATAAATCCAGTCCAGACCCAAATCTACGTCGAGAAAACCGCCAACAATGCCCTGAAGAATGCCAACAGCATGACTAGCACAAAGACTATTCAACCAAAACACTGCCGGAGCGTCAATTCCTTCCAAATAACCCGATCGCGCGACGAGACGGTCGATTTCCCTGGGGGCCAACTCCAAAGCCGCCCGTTGCAAATTAATGATATTGCCGCACATCAGACACCAACCGCCTCCTAGAGGGGGAACCGTGATGCGACAATACATTCGAGGGAGACCGTCAGCGCGAACATCGATGTGAGTCCCCAAACTCATCAGGGGACGTTGATAGCGCAGAGCTAATTCTTGAGCAACCTGTCGGGAATGGTGGTTATCCGTCGCCACAACAATTAAGTCTACCGCGCCGATGTCTCTTTCGATCGCCTCGTCTTCAATGGAAGTGGGCAAAACTTTGACCGAAGACCCCGTAGCATAGATGCGTTTAATCAATTGCTTGACATATTGCACCTTATACCAACGCTGGTCGGCCATGGGCCAAGTCGCACCGGGCATTCGATTGAGATTGACCGTTTCGAGGCGATCGCGATCGACTAAAACCCAATGTTTCACCCCCAAACGCCCGAGCAGTTCGGCAAAGATCGCCCCAATTCCCCCACAACCGATTAAGGCAACCGCGAGTTGGCCGAGCTGTCTTTGGAAGGGTTCTCCGAAGACGGCTTGACGGGCAAACATTGCATCCGTTTCGCTCGACAATTCTCCAACTCGTTCCAGCTCAAACCACGAGGGATAAAAGTTAACATTCTCAAAAAACTGCCCCTTGCGATCCCAAATTCGGAATTGGGATTGTTGCAAAGATTCGTCAAACACGCCAGAAATTAAACGCGGTTTTTTCTGGAAGTGGGAGGAGAGAAAGCGAGCGTATTCCGACTCGTAGCGATCGTCAATGGCGGAAAACGATGCGCTTCCAACTCCAGCGTGAGTATGAATGTGAACCACATCCAATTGACCGTGCTGGAGATAATTTTCCAGCAAATACCGATGAAATTGTTGCTTGAGAACTAAGTCGCTTGTCGATTGATGTTCGTAACAATCTGGCGTGGGAACGACCCAAGAAACCGGAAGATACCTGACTTTGCGCTTGCTCGGTCGATGCCGCTTGCAGAAGAAAAAACCAATGACTTCTTCGCGGTTGGTTCGTGCTTGGAGTAGAGCTTGACTAAACTGATGCCATATCCCAGGGGGAATGTGGAGGGAAACCTCTGAGGAAGTTTTGAGAGAATTCATGTCTTTATGCAGTGAAATGAAGTCAAAAGCAAGTTATCGGTCATCGGCGCGATCGCGTGCAGGTGAAAACCATCCGCGCGATCGCGCCGACCGACTCCGAGAGCGGCTATATTGCCTGCACGCGGCGCAATTAACCCTCGCTGTTAATGGCGTGGCGGGCGGTTGCGAATAAGGTGGCTAGATTGTGTCCCCCTTGGGGATCGCTGCCCGGTCGCCAGGAATTCAGCCAGCGGTCTCGATTAAATCCGCCGCCGAGTCCGACGCAATACCAGTACCATCCTTCCTCGCTCAAAAAAGGCGCGCCGTAAAAACTCTGTCGGGTGAAATGATGGTCGCCCTGTCCGACGGTATCCCAAGGATAATTGAGATAGCAGCCAATGGGGGGCAGGCGAGGATAGTCGGGGGGCAACAGAAATAAGATATCCGTGTTGGAAACCTTAAATTTCTTCGACGAGAGAGGCATTCCCTTGACCAAGATGGCGGCGTACGTCGTACTTCCGATAGTTTTGCTGCCCGCGATCGCGGTTTTGGCTATCTTTTCGAGCAGTTTGAGTTCGGCGCGAATTCTGGGGCTGAGTTGAACTTGGGGTTGAGAGCAACTGCGGCGCGATCGCATCATTTTGTCCTCCTTGAACCTTTGACAATTTTGGGAACGCTCCAAACTTTGGAACCTTCTTTGAGCGCATCGGTTTCTTTGAGAGGTTTGGTTCCGCCAAATCCTTCTTCCATGACATCATCGTTGCCGATTTCTGGCAGTTGCGACCTCAACTCTTCTACCGTTGCGCCTTCGGGTAAATCCACTAATTTTCCGTTGACGACTGCGCGCATTTTAACCTCCCGATTTTGAGATATTGGCAGCAATGAGTTTGGGAAAACTTTCTGAAGTTTGCGGTTTGGCAATCGAGGCGATCGCGCCCTCCACTTCTTGAAAGGATTGGGAACACCCCTTGGGATTTAAATCTGCCCAAACCAACCAAGCTGTTAAACCAAAGGTCGTCCCCAACGCAAGTCCGAGCAGCCCGCCGTAAAGCTTTCCGATGCGTTTGACTGACAATTTCACAGCATTGAACTGTTCGAGCGTTGTTTGTTGAGTTTGTTGGTTGAGAAGAACCGCTTGAGTTTCCAACTGTCCCACGTGCTGAGTCAGTTGTTGAATTTGCAGGGTCACTTCCTTGAAATGGTTGACTTCTGGGGAAATCAACTTGCCATTGGCAGATTGCTGGTTTTTTTCGTTGTTTTTGCGCGTTAGATTGAGCATAGAATTCTCCTGGTTTTGGATAAAATTGGAACAAATTAATCAAAAACGTTAGCGTGACCGATTCGATAATAACTTTGAGCGCTATTTTGCGGTTCAAAACTATCGAACACTTCAATTAAATCGACGATGCTACTTGCGGCAACTTTGAGGTCGTTTCCCAGAGATTGCTCGACGGAAGCGACTTCGACCCGGATTCCTCGCCGCCTCAGCTTTTCAGCTAAATAAGCAAAGTCCGAATCTCCGGTCACCAATACTACAATATCGGGACGGACTTCTAGGGCTAGTTCAATAGCATCCATTGCCATCACAATATCGATATTGCTTTCGTAGTCTTCGCCCTTAGCTTTCCCTTCTTTGGAAACAACTAAAAAACCATTACTCTTTGCCCAATAAATGAACTTTTCTTTGGTTTTGCGTTGTTCCCCAAATCGTTCCCGATCTGGAGGTAGACCGACGTAGATCGCCATTTCAATCAATTCCCTGCCTTCCTCGGCGTTAGCAAGATAGTGGCGAATTTTTTGCCAATCTATCCGGCGGTTAAAGCTTTGTGCGGCTAGGAAAGTGTTATCGCCGTCGGCAAGAATGAGGACCCGACGCGGTGTTCCCATACTTTTTCTTTTCCTTCTAAGGTGGGGGTTTGCTTGTTTGCTATTTAACTTTACCCTATGCCTAGAAAAGGGGGTTTCCAGTTGGGGGTGAAATTGAGCGCGTCAGCGGGTTTGGGGTTTGGGGAGTTGTGGAGTTGCCCGGAAATGTTCGGCAATAAAAAAAGGCGATCGCGGTCTGGACGGAGAAGACGCGATCGCCATGACTATGATTTTTGAATTGGACTGCCGATTTTTAACCAAACTAGCAGGGCGGCTTGTAGTAGGGGCTTCAGCCCCTATCGAGCAAGTTTCCAACTAATCCGATTTAACCCAATCGGTAGGGGTGGCGGATAAAGTTTCTAACCCAGATTTTGTTAGCAGGTTTCCAACTAATCCGATTTGACCCAATCGGTAGGGTAGGTTCATAGTCAGACTTTTTGAAAAGAGTGGCAAAGTTTCCAACTAATCCGATTTGACCCAATCGGTAGGGGCGACCCTCGGTCAAAAGAAGTCCAACAGACCAAAGAGTTTCCAACTAATCCGATTTGACCCAATCGGTAGGGCAGATCAAGCAAAACGCTGCCGTCCTCAAAAAAGTTTCCAACTAATCCGATTTGACCCAATCGGTAGGGCGGACGGAAAAAACCTTGCGGAAGAATTCGCAGTAGAGTTTCCAACTAATCCGATTTGACCCAATCGGTAGGGGGCTTGGTTACTATTACTTAGTTCAACCAGTAGCAGTTTCCAACTAATCCGATTTGACCCAATCGGTAGGGTTTACTATTCAGTATTCATATTTCAACCCTCTATAATTTTGGTTTCCAACTAATCCGATTTGACCCAATCGGTAGGGGTTTCTTCCTCAAGGAACGATAGCTGTGCTGAAAAAGTTTCCAACTAATCCGATTTGACCCAATCGGTAGGGTGAAATATGATTAGCCCTTTTTGGGTGGTGTAGTCAAAACGTTTCCAACTAATCCGATTTGACCCAATCGGTAGGGGTAACCGTTGCCATTCTCATCACTGAGACGGGGTTTCCAACTAATCCGATTTGACCCAATCGGTAGGGATGTCACAACAGAAAGCTGATGAAGTCGTCGTCCTAATTACGGTTTCCAACTAATCCGATTTGACCCAATCGGTAGGGTGAATCCCAAATTTTGGGAAAACATGCCAGGAGCGATGTTTCCAACTAATCCGATTTGACCCAATCGGTAGGGTTTTCTCTTCCTCCTGCGTCATCAGATGCAGTGAAGTTTCCAACTAATCCGATTTGACCCAATCGGTAGGGTTGGATGTGAATCGCGCTCCCAGCGCAGGTTCAAGTTTCCAACTAATCCGATTTGACCCAATCGGTAGGGAGGCACTATTGAGGTGTCTGATGAGGTGTCTGAAAAAGAGTTTCCAACTAATCCGATTTGACCCAATCGGTAGGGCTTTCATTGGAAACGCAGTTACTGCTTTCCGACACAGTTTCCAACTAATCCGATTTGACCCAATCGGTAGGGCGGCCTAAACAACCTCATTGGTAGCCCCCAGGGGGTTGAGGTTTCCAACTAATCCGATTTGACCCAATCGGTAGGGCCTAGAAAACGGTGAAGTCGAGTTAAGCGATAAAGAGTTTCCAACTAATCCGATTTGACCCAATCGGTAGGGAAGGTTCCTAATGCTCAGAAAAGTAAGTTTCTTCTCAATTGTTTCCAACTAATCCGATTTGACCCAATCGGTAGGGCTTGAATGACTGAGCAAAACAAGGTAACATTAGAGTTTCCAACTAATCCGATTT
>JAXHVQ010000033.1:0-48766 GCA_034189065.1 Cyanobacteriota bacterium | reverse complement strand
GGGGAGCGGGGGGAGCAGGGGATGCAGGGGGAGCAGGGGATGCAGGGGGAGCTAGTACATTTGGGGCGATCGCAGTGCGCCGAACAGAAATGAATTTTTCCCGCCGAAGAGCGAAGATTTCAGCAACCCTAATACACCGCGATCGCATTGATTAATAAGGTTTCAGCTTTGTGCAGCAAGCCCTAAGATAGAAGGGGAAATTTTATCGCGCGGAGTGGGAAAATTTTGGAACCCAAGCACCTAGACGAGCGCCTCGATACGATGAGTTTAACGATTCTTGACTTGGCCCGAGAACATCAGGGAGACTGTCAAGGGTTGTTGGCTTTGCTGCGATCGCTAGAGCAGTTGCATCGAACGATTCAAGAAGAAATGTTTCAACCAGCACTGCCCAACACTCGCCACGAACTGTACAATCTCCTCAAGGAAATTGAGGAAACAGGCGGTTGGCCTTATATCGCTCGGATGAAACTGCAAGCTTTTGCCGTCTGTCTGACGAGCGAGGATTCAAATCCCAATCCCCATCAATAAAACCCGAGCTTTTTCTTCGACTGCGAGCAGCCCATTGAAACCCGCCATTGAAGGAACACTTTATGCTAAGTTGGGCTAAAACCATAAGGGCAATGTGAGGTGTGGAGTTCATGGGAATTGCCGCGAATCCGATTAAGTTTGGAACCGATGGTTGGCGGGGAGTCATTGCCGCCGATTTTACGTTTGAGCGCTTGACAATGCTGGCGACTTTGGCTGCCTCGGTGCTAGCCGATAATTACGGCGATGCGGACAACAATCGTTTAATCCTCGTCGGCTACGATCGCCGTTTTATGGCCGAAGATTTTGCACGAGCGGCGGCAGAGGCTGTCCAAGAAGCTGGATTTGATGTGGGCTTATCTGAAAGTTATGCCCCCACCCCTGCGTTTAGTTGGGCGGCAAAGTCTCAAAAGGCTCTGGGTGCTTTGGTGATTACAGCCAGTCATAATCCTGCAAAATACTTAGGATTGAAGGTGAAAGGAGCTTTTGGGGGGTCTGTTTCACCGGAAATTACTCAACAAATCGAAGCCCTCATTCCCCAAGGTCAACTGATTGCAGAAAAACCGGGAAATTTGGAGACATTTGACCCGTGGCACAGCTATTGCGAGGGTTTGCGCGCCTGCGTCAAGGTCGAACCCATCAGGGACGCGATCGCCTCGGGCCAACTCCATGTTTGGGCAGATGTGATGCACGGAGCGGCTTCGACGGGATTGAGTCGTTTATTGGGAATCGAGATTCAAGAACTCAATAGCGATCGCGACCCCCTCTTTGGCGGCGGCGCGCCCGAACCGTTGCCTAAGTATATCCCAGATTTGTTCCGCACAATTCGCAGCGCTATGCGAGAAAACAAGCAAGGGATTCGCGTAGGACTGGTTTTTGACGGCGACTGCGATCGCATCGCAGCCGTAGACGGTCAGGGTGATTTTCTCAGCTCCCAAGTCCTGATCCCGATTTTAATGGAACACCTCGCCCAACGTCGCGGCTTGAGCGGAGAAGTGGTCAAAACTGTCAGCGGTTCTGACATCATCCCCAAACTCGCCGAATTATACAACTTGCCCCTTTATCAAACCCCCATCGGCTACAAATATATTGGCGATCGAATGCTGGCAACTCCCGCATTGCTCGGCGGCGAAGAGTCTGGCGGCATCGGCTACGGACACCACATCCCCGAACGCGACGCTTTGCTTTCTGCCCTATACGTGCTAGAAGCGATCGTTGAGTCCGGTCGAGACTTGAGGGAAATCTACGCGCAACTCCAAGAAAAAACCGGCTTCTACTCCGAATACGATCGCATCGACCTCCCCTTAGCCAATATGGAAGTACGCCAGCGCTTACTCGACCGCCTGCAATCAACTCCCCTGAAAGAAGTTGCCGGTCAATCGGTGGTCGATTGTTTAACCCTCGACGGCTATAAACTGCGTCTTGAAGGCGGAGGTTGGCTGCTCGTGCGTTTTAGCGGAACCGAACCCGTTCTGCGCCTCTACTGCGAAGCCCCCGATCGCGCCCGAGTGCAAAAAATTTTAGAATGGGCAAAAGAGTGGGCAAGTTGATGAGTTCGCCAGTTCTGGGTTCAGAGGTAGGGACGTTTTATAAAACGTCCGTACATGAGTGATGGGTTTTGTATTCTGAATTCTTCCCAGAGCGAATTCTGTATCTCGATGTCTTGTAACAAAATGACTAAAACTCTAATTGTTGCGTCTGGGAATCCTGGCAAAGTGAAGGAAATCCAGGCGTACTTCGCGGAACTCGGCTGGGAACTGTACCCTAAACCCGACAGCCTTGAAGTCGAAGAAACAGGCGATACCTTCATTGCCAACGCTTGCCTCAAAGCCTCTGAAGTGGCTAAAGCAACCAAGCAATGGGCCATCGCCGATGACTCCGGCTTATCAGTAGATGCCCTTGATGGCGCGCCCGGAATTTATTCAGCGCGCTACGGAACCACAGACCGCGATCGCGTTGCCCGAGTCCTGACGGAACTGGGAAACCGCCAAAATCGGGGCGCTCAATTTGTCTGTGCCATCGCCCTGGCGCGTCCCGACGGTTCAATTGCCCTGGAAACCGAGGGCATCTGCCGAGGAGAAATCCTCAACGCGCCCCGGGGAACGGGAGGATTTGGGTACGACCCCATCTTCTACGTCCCCCAACAGCAAATGACCTTCGCTCAAATGTCGCCCGAACTCAAACACGAAATCAGTCATCGCGGTCGAGCTTTTGCCAATGTACTGCCTCAACTGCCGCATTTGGAGTAAAGGAAGAACAGAGAACGCGCGATCGCCGTTCCGATACGCGCGCGAGCGCGATTGCAGCCAATGCGAATGCAAGCCAACTACAGCTTAATCGCCTTACACCGCTTCCAAGTTCTCTTCCCCAGTCCGAATGCGGACAATTTTCCCAACCGGAGAAATGAAGATTTTCCCGTCGCCGATTTCCCCGGTTCGAGCCGCAGAGATCACTTTTTCGACCACCATATCAACTTGGTCATCTTCGACGACAATCTCAACTTTGAGCTTTTGGAGGAACTCCACAGTATACTCAGAACCTCGATAGCGTTCGGTTTGTCCTTTCTGACGACCGAATCCTCGAACCTCAGAAACAGTCATCCCGACAATGCCCGCGTTGACTAGCGCGATTTTGACCTCATCGAGTTTAAAGGGGCGGATGATGGCTTCTACCTTTTTCAAGGGTTCAACTCCTTAACCTAACGTTCTATTCGTTTCTTATTTATAAAGCGAAGATGCCACTTTCTATCAATTCTCGGGAGGAAATTTAGGAAAAATTACAGAATCATCCCGGCATCGGGGTAAATGAGCGCTTTCTGGCACAGAAGAGCGGGGTTGCGCCGAGAGATCGTTGCTGATTGCGGGTCGCCTCTAATGGCGATCGCCCGGACAAAAAAATCCCCCCAGCGAAAGCCGGAGGTGAATTAACCAGGGTGCATCTACCATTTCACTCTTTCTCGCGCTTTATACCGCCATCCGGAAAAGTGAAACCCAACCGACGCTTTCTTGAGGGAAAGCGCAACTTCCCACTCTGTTAATTTCCTTTCACGGGTTTTTCACACGCCCTTGGTACTATATACGTATTTTAACTGACGGTTAATTGCAGTGAACTTCAAAGGGTCCTACTAGCTCGCTTTTCATTTGGGTGAATCTACATCATTTCTAGAGAGAGTCGGTTTTTCATTCATACCCAGCTCATGGTTCCCAGTTTTTGGCAACGTCTCAACCTTCAAACTTTATCGCTTCGTTCGACCGTGGCGGAATCGAGTTTTTATAAGAGCAGAGCTAGGCCCGACCAAGGCGATCTTGCGCCGACGTTGAAAGGGTTTCAGAGGTCTGGGTTACAAAACCCCTTCCTTCGACCTGTCCTCCCGATTCTGGGTTGGGGAGGGCGAATTATCGAGAGCAGGTTGCAACTGCGTAGAGGTTTTGGCGCGCTTCGCTGAGATCCCGGGTCAAACACCTCATAATCGTAGCAAACGGCAACAGCGATTCGCGACCTCCCGCATCTACACAATCCCCCTTGTCATACCAGAATACTGTCGTAGAGTCAATGTCAATAAGGAGAAAAATCATGAACTATCCCCGCGTCCTGTGTGTTGGCGAAATGCTGTTCGATCGCATCGCCGACCAACTCGGACGGCCGCTTGAGGAAGTCGAATCTTGGACAAATTATCCCGGCGGAGCTCCAGCCAATGTCGCTTGTGCGTTGGTTAAGTTGGGGACGACAGCCGGATTTATCGGTTGCATCGGTCAAGATGAGTGGGGAGAGCAGTTAGTCCGCTTGTTGGAGCAAGTCGGTGTAGACCGCAAGGGCGTACAGCGCCACCCCAAAGCACCCACGCGCATTGTTTACGTGCTGCGGGATCGAGCCGGTGAATGTAGTTTCCCCACCTTCGATTTATACGACACGACCGAGTTTGCCGATGCTTACCTCCGGCCCGTTCGCCTGCCGATTCAACAGATTCAAAAGGCGGATTTCCTGGTACTGGGAACGCTGGAGTTGGCTTTCCCGGAAACGCGCGCCGCAATTGCTAAAGCGGTGGAAATTGCCGAACAGTCCAATACGCTCATTTTTGTGGATGTGAACCGGCGCGATCGCTTTTGGCCCAATCAGTGTCAGTCGTTTCAACCGACGCGAGAACTGGTGGAGCGAGCTAATTTTCTCAAGTTTACCGATGAGGAGGCAATGTGGTTGTTTAATACGACTGATGCCGGGGTGATTGCCAAATGCCTCGATCGCGTCCGGGGCGTACTGGTGACGGCGGGCGAACGCGGCTGTTCCTATTGGTTGGCGGGCCACGAGGGAGAACTTCCCGGCTTTAGCGTGCCGATTGAGGATGCGACGGGAGCGGGAGATGGGTTCAGTGCGGGCATTCTGCATCAGTTGTGCCAGCGGGGACTCGATAGCCTCAATAATGCCGATACGGTGCGCGAAATTGTGACCTATGCCAGTGCGGTTGGGGCAATTACGGTGACGAAACCGGGCGCGATCGCGGCTCAACCCTCTCCCTCTGAAGTTGATGAATTCTTGAAAACTTGGCTTCCTCGCACGGCTCCCCATAGCCGACGTTTTTTTTCAGAAACGAATCGATGAGCTGTAGCGTCTGACCTCAAGGAAGATTCGCCTGAAGTGCGTTGCGGTACGCAAATGTAACGATATTGTGATTCAAAGCCAAGCTTCTACTGACCCAATCGGGGTCAAATTCTGAGGAAAATACATGGTATTACCCGTTATTCTAACGGATTTGTCACCTATCATCGCCCATTATTCACAAAACTTTGCTGTTTGAATGTAGTTCTACGGGGATTTTCTAGAACTCTCTGTGTAACTTAGAAAGGGTTAAAGCCCAAAAAACTAGCGAAACTGAGTTTGCAGCTCGAGCCGCTTAAGTTAAGTTACTTTATATAGGCCGTATTTTTTTGCAAAATCCCGCCCGCGCGCGATCGCGAAAAAACAGGCGTAAAATGAGACCCACTCAGCAAGGAAAAGGTACGATTCCATGTCTAAATTAGTACAAAGCGACCGTAGATGGCAGGAACCCTCAATTCTCTGTTCGAGCATTCATAACTTCTCCATTCTCCAGAAAAGCATGAATCCAGACAGTACAGAACGCTTTACCGAGTCTTACCGCTCGCGCATGGAACCCGTCATCGTCAAACAAGGAGGTCAACTGGAAACCTCTCCCGGCGAAACTTTACTCGCCCGATTTGAGGGAGGAGCCGATAAAGCGGTGCGAGCCGGAATTGCGATGCTGCGGGAGTTGAGAATTTACAACCGAACCCGGCAAACTCACAACCGCCTTCCTATCCAGATCGGTATTGGCATCGACACCCTTGCCCTTGCTCCTCAATTGCCCGCCCGAGAAGGCGATTGCGTCGCTAACATCGCGGTCTGGCTCGAAAAAGAAACTCAACGCTACGGCACGCCCCTGCTCATCTCCCATCACTCTTTTTGGCATCTAGAGGACGCAGCTAACCTTGCCCTGCGCTTAATCGATCGCGTCGCCGTTGCCGGTCGAGACGAATGCCTGTCCATTTTTGAAATCTTTGAGTGCGACCCGCCGCGCCTGCGAGATGGCAAATTAGCCACAAAGCAATTATTCGAGCAAGCTATCCTCCTATATCATTTGGGGAAATTCGACGCGGCTATCGACCAACTGAGCGATTGCCTGCGCCGCAATCAAGGCGATCCCCTGATTACGATTTACCTACAACGCGCTCAAACCGCACAACTCGAAGCCAGACTGAGGTAGCGATCGCTGCCTTCACCTCTTTTTTGATCGACTGATGGTAAGCTGCGAATCTAAGTGTATGTTTTAGAGCCGTCTAGCTCTAACCCCTATTGTGTAAGGCTTTAAGTGTATATAACTACTCGATAAAGTAACAGATACGCATATTCTTGTAATTGCACCAAAGACTCCCCTCACCGCGCGCGATCGCGTTGATGAGCGAGCTCGTTTCACAACCGAGCAATCCTCCCCTCGATTCTGGAAAGATAGAATCCTGAAACCTTTGTTTAGTATGACTTCTGGGAACGAGAAATGGAGCAACCTCTGGGGAATTGCTATCCATTTTTGTTGTTAATGGCAGGAGAAAAATTTCCAACCTTATTGACAACAAAACCGATTAGGAAAGGAGGCAGTTTAGGGCTAAATATCGCGAGGAGGATTTTAGAAAGAGATCGGGGAACAATTGAAGTTAAAGACGTTACCGGTCAAACTCCTTTTAAGGTTATGCTTGCGATCGCGCGCATCTTAACAGTAACCTAACCAGTCTGCACCGAAATCGTAATTCGCGCTCTTTGCCAACGCCCAATTCAAATTGGGAATTCACCCTTGTGCCTTCGTTTGGCTGGACGCTAGTCGAAGCCTGCCTTCTGCCTAAACCGACAATCTAGCGATAAGATTAAGTAAATATTACAATAATTGACTGCAAGAGAAATTCTCAAATCAGGGTGCCTCTGTCGATCGACCCTTATTTCCCCTCGATAATAGCAAACATGAAACTTTTAAGCGAGGATGGTCAGCCTCCAATAGTTAAAGATACGACTGAATTGCAAAAATTTTTTAATCTTTCCTCGGATTTATGGTGCGTTCGTACTGAAAACGGCTATTTTCAAGCGTTAAACCAGGCATGGACGGAAATTCTTGGCTGGAGCGAAGCAGAGTTACAATCGCGCCCTTGGTTTGAGTTTGTCCATCCCAGCGACCGCGCTTTTACTGATGAGATGGAATTTCTCTGTCGCAGCACAAGTACCGATGCGCCTCCGGTTGAGTACAAAAATCGCTTTCGCAGTCGCGATGGAAACTATCGCTGGTTGGCTTGGCGCGTCTCTCCCTACGAAAATGGCGCGAGTTATGGCACGGCTAAAGATGTAACCGAGCGCCGGTGGGGAGGAAGCGACCGCTATCGTTCGGAAATCCAAGAGGCATTTAAATTGCGCGATCGCGCCCTTGCCGCTAGTAGTGTTGGCATTGTCATCGCTGATGTCCGACTGCCCGATATGCCTTTAATTTACGTTAATCCTGCCTTTGAGAAGATTACGGGTTACTCTGCGGGCGAGGTTTTAGGCACTAATTGTCGTTTTTTACAAGGGAAAAGAACAAATCGCGCCGATGTCGAACGGCTGAAAGCTGCCATTCAAGCAGGCGAGAACTATACCGTAACGCTGTTGAACTATCGTAAAGAGGGAACGGCGTTTTGGAACGAATTGACGATTTCTCCTATCTACGATGCCAACTCCACGCTGACTCATTTTATTGGCATTCAAAGCGACGTAAGCGAGCGCATTCGAGCTAAAAAAGCGCTCCTGTTGGAAAAACGCCGTTCGGAATCGCTATTGCTCAATATTTTACCCAAACCGATTGCCGAGCAACTTAAACAAGTTCGGGGAACTCTCGCCCAGCAATTTCCCGAAGCGACGATTTTATTTGCCGATCTTGTGGGGTTTACTCAACTCGCAGCGAAGATGAAACCCCTTGAAGTTGTCATCTTACTCAATCAAATTTTTTCGGCCTTCGATCGCCTCGCTGAGAAACACGGCGTTGAGAAGATTAAAACCATTGGCGATGCTTATATGGCGGTTGGCGGGGTTCCCATTTACCGCGAAAATCATGCTGAAGCGATCGCGGAAATTGCTCTGGAAATGCAAGAAAGTATCGCCCAGTTGGAAGTCGTTCTCCACCAACCTTTACAAATTCGCATCGGCATTAATACGGGCTCGGTTGTGGCCGGTGTCATTGGTATCAAGAAATTTATTTACGATCTTTGGGGCGATGCTGTCAATGTTGCCGCCCGCATGGAATCCTCGGGGGAACCGGGTAAAATTCAAGTATCGGCTAATACGTACGAGCAGTTGAAAGGGAAGTATCTTTTCAGAAAACGAGGCACGATCTCTGTTAAAGGAAAAGGCGAAATGACAACCTATTGGCTCATCGATCGCAAAGGAGAATCCCCTCGGAACAATTGAATATTTAGGGTTTGCTGAATAAGTGTTGTGATGAGCACCGGGAAGCAGGGGGAGCAGGGGAAGCAGGGGAAGCAGGGGAAGCAGGAGGGAATTGTATTTAATTTTTAATTTTTAATTTTTAATTTTTAAGTAACCCTAATACACCGCTTCGCGCATTGATTAATCGGGTTTGCTGCTTTGTGCAGCAAGCCCTAATTCATTTTTGCTTTATCAACACATATCTAGTTATTTGTCAAGTTTGTGTCCAATACGTGCAGCAGGAACAGCGCGTCCGCTCTAACTTCGCGCCGAAATTGTATCGTGCGATCGCCCCATACTGGATGCGAGAACTTTTAACACTCCCATAAAGTTAGGTTTGAATAAGTGAAATTTTGTTCTAAAACTATAATAATAATTAAATTTTGTTTCGCAACGCCCCGATATGGTTTGAACGAGATCGCGCCCTTTTTTAACAAGCCCCTATGCTCAAAACCCCAACCCTCGCCCGTACCCCTTCTCTGTCCATCGCCGCTCTGCTGAAACCGATCGCGCAAACCCTCAGCGCTCCCGCGATCGCTCCCGAACAAAGACCGTCAAAGCAAGCGGTGCGCACCTCGCTCAAAGCCTCAACCCTGGATGGCATTTTTGCATCAATATTTTCCTGCGTCACTGCCGAAGTCCTCCTCAGCAGCTTTCTTCTCGACTTAGGCGCAACCCGTGCTGAAATTGGGATGCTGGCGGCGATCCCCATGCTGGCTAACTTCGTGCAACCCGTGGGAGCCTATCTAGCCGATCGCGCACCCAGTCGGCGGAACTTTATCATCAGTTTATTCCTTCCCTCGCGCCTGTTGTGGCTGACATTAGTCGCGGGAAGTATCTTTGCCAATTGGGGCGCGATCGCGAACCACCAACTGGTGTATTGGACCCTTCTAATTACCTTCACCACCCACATTTTAGGTGCTCTCGGCTGTGCGTCTTGGGCGAGTTGGATGGTATTTATCGTGCCTCAGCGCTTGCGGGGACGATATTTCGGGTTTCGCAACAGTCTCGCCAGTTTAACCAATTTGCTCTGCATCCCCCTGCTGGGATTTTTGGTGTCCCACTGGAGCGGCGGAACCATTCAAGGGTACAGTTTCATCTTACTCTTAGCCATCTTTGCCGGTCTGCTGAGTTTGGCGTGCCAGGTTTTTAAGGTGGATGTCAACCCGCTGCTGTCGGAGGATACAACCATTACCGCTCCCATATTGGCGCAACCGACACCTAGTTTTCCCGTTCGCTGCCTCAAAGATACCAATTTTTTGAGATTTTTACTGTACTACGGGCCGCTGATGTTTTCCTTTAATATAAGCGCCCCTTTTTTTAATATCTATTTACTTCAAGATATCGGATTGGATATTGGTTGCGTCACTCTTTATACCAGCTTGACGGCGGGGGCAAACTTAGTCATGCTCCTGCGCTGGGGCAAACTTGCCGATCGCATCGGCAATCGCCCCATTTTGTTCGGTGCGGGACTTGCGATCGCGCTGACACCTTTATTCTGGCTGGCGACGGGCGATAACCCCTTCTCAATCTGGGTGGGATTCCCTTTACTCTACGCCCTTTTGGGTGCAACGTGGTCGGGGATGGACTTGTGCAATACTAATCTCCAAATGGCGATCGCTTCTTCTACTCAACCGTCGAGTTACTTTGCGATCGCAGCCGCCATTGGCGGTTTAGGAAGCGCCCTGGGGATGACGGCAGGGGGATTTCTCGCCCAATGCGACGTTTGGGGCGGGTTTCCCGGATTGTTTGCCCTTTCTGCTGTCCTGCGACTGTTGGCACTCCTTCCCCTCGCTTTTGTGCGGGAAAGATAGTCGCAATTTTTAGTGTTTGCCGCGAAATGTCAAGCTATGTAGCAATTTGTCTCTCTCCCAGGGAAGCTCCATTAAAATGAAAGCCAGAGGAATTGTCAAATCAAAAAATTAATTGGAGGGATAATATGTTAGTCATCTTGACAGACGAGCAAATTCTTTCCCCAAAACAGGTATGCCAAGGGTGCTTGCTAGCCAGTCACAGTGGTTTGCCGCGCTGGGATAATGGAAAGCTCGGCTGCGGGCAATCTGTAGACCATCACAAGCACCAGAATGCTCCCCCGCAGTACGAGTGTCAAATGGGGTTTCGGTTGGCAAATGTAGACTGAAATTTAACTCTCATTAACCCCATTTTAGGGAAAATTTGCCCAGGAGAACTGGAACGGTTTTGGCAATGGGAGGGGCGGCGCGATCGCTCCCTCAGCCCTTGACAGCAAAAATTAAGGTAGACTTGTAGAAGTCCTTGGCACCAGCAAGGTTTCCTATAGGGTTGGGCGAAACCGATCCACGTACTTTATACCCTTGAAATTCCTATGAATTGGCGCGGAACAACCGATACAAAAGACCGAATTTTTGGCGCTTTGCCTTATATCCTTCCTTTAATCTATGCTTTTTCCTTTGGCATAGCGCTGTTTCAGCAATTTCCGATTTTTGGCTTGATTTATGTCCCCCTCGCACCTCTAATGGCCTTTTACTTTGGCTTTCCGTTTGCGCAAATTATTGTATTCTTTATCTTGTTCTTAGCCGTCGTTCGCAACGAAAGCATCAGTTACTTTATCCGGTTTAATACCTTGCAGGCAATTTTAATCGACATCCTTCTGTTTTTAATCGCCTTAATTCTCGGATTGGTGCCTTCCCTTGGTTTGCTCTCAGAAACCCTGAACAATGTGGTTTTCCTGGGAACGCTAGCCGTTTGCGGCTATTCTATGGTACAGTCATTTCTCGGTCGCTATGCCGAAATTCCCAATTTTTCCCAGGCGGTTTACGCTCAATTACGTTAGGGCGCTTCGAGAATTTGATTTTCCAACATCCCAATCCCCTCAATTTCAACCGAAACGCGATCGCCTTTTTCCATCGGTCCGATGCCTTCAGGCGTACCGGTTAAAATGATATCCCCCGGCAGTAATGTGAGAATATCTGAAATATAGGATACTAGAAATTCTGGCGAAAAAACCATCTCGTCGATGGAAGAAGACTGTCGCGGTAAAGACTCATCATTGAGAAAAGTTTGCAATCGCGCGCCCGCCGTTAATTCTCGCACAATCCAAGGGCCGAGAGGACAAAACGTATCGAATCCTTTGGCACGCATCCACTGGCTATCTCGGCGCTGCAAATCGCGCGCCGTCACATCGTTGGCAATGGTATAGCCCCAAATTTTAGTTTGAGCCTCCTCAAGGGTACAATGGCGAGCGCGATCGCCTATGACTACTGCCAATTCTCCTTCATAATCCACGCGTCGGGATTGAGGAGGGTAATAAATCGGTTTGCCGTCGGCGGTAACGGTTGTGGGGGGTTTCAAAAAGAGGAGCGGCTCCTTGGGGACAGCAGTTCCCATCTCAGCCGCATGGTTAGCATAATTTTTGCCCACCGCAATAATTTTAGAAGGGGCGCAAGGGGCTAAAAGATAGTAATCATCTGCCTCCAACGTCGCCGCTGTCGCCTGTCCTCCCAACCACGGCGGTGCATCGAGAACGCGAACGGCGCGATTGAGTTGTAGCAAGCCGTAGTAAATTTGTCCTTGGAGCGTTTTCACTCGAACGTAGCGTTGCGCCATAAGTTCAAACCGATTTTGGGGGAAATGATAAAGTTGAGATGGGAGAAGGCGAGTATCCCCAAGTTTAAACGTTTAAAGTTAGTTTAGTTGAAGAGATTAAAGTAAATTTACTGGAGTGCTTGCTCTCAAGGCGCGAGCTAATTTCCTTAAATTCTTCCACCTTCCCTTAACAACTCAACATTGAATGGCTAGAGTCCGAGTCCGACAGCACGTTAATCCCCTCTCGCACAAATATCAAGTTCGCAGAACGCCTCCAAACTGGGAGGAAATTTATGCCCAGCCCGCACAACCCCTACACCTCGATATTGGCTGCGCGCGCGGACGGTTTTTGTTAAAAATGGCACAACTCGAACCAGATTGGAATTTTCTCGGATTGGAAATTCGCGAACCTTTGGTTGAAGAGGGCAACGAGGGACGCGATCGCGCAGATCTGCAAAACTTACACTATTTTTTCTGTAATGTCAATATCGACCTCGACCTTTTGCTCGAGTCGTTGCCGTCGGGGGTTCTTCAAGCCGTTACCATTCAATTCCCCGATCCTTGGTTTAAGAAACGGCACGAGAAGCGGCGCACCGTACAACCAGAATTGGTTAATACTTTAGCACGGTACGCGATCGCGGGCGGAAAAATCTTTCTTCAGTCCGATGTTGAAGCCGTTGCCCGACAAATGCACCGCTGTTTCAGCACTCATCCCGACTTTTGTCAAGTCCATTTAGAACCTTGGTTAGAAACGAACCCCCTCCCCGTTCCCACCGAACGAGAAATAGCAACTCTCGGGCGCAACGGGACTGTATATCGTAGCTTATTTGTCAAGAGCCGTCGGAGTTTAGACAAATGACCTGTGCAATTGTACAATACGAAACCGGATAGTTGTTCGATCGAGTCACAATTGCACCTCTCAGACAGTCAATGCAAATCCAACATTTAAAAGCATCGGAATTTCCCAATCAAACCCATCCTCCAGAAGGAGAAGATGTTAAGAAGGGGTTAACTCAAACCCCAAAAACCCTAGCACCTCAATATTTTTACGACGACTTAGGTTCCCAATTATTCGAGCAAATCTGCCAACTTCCCGAATATTATCTCACGCGAACCGAAGCTTCGATCTTACAGCAATCGGCAGAAGCGATCGCGCACACAACGGGGTCTTGCGAACTGGTAGAATTAGGCAGCGGGAGTTCGACGAAAACTCGACTTTTGTTAGACGCTTATCGAGATGCCGGTTACTCCTGTAAGTACGTCCCCGTCGATGTCAGCGAAGGAATTTTAAAAGAAAGCGCCCTTCAATTGCAAAATGAGTATCCCACGTTAGCGATTCAAGTTTTAGTGGGAACCTACGAACAGGCATTAACTCAACTCAAAAATACCTCTTGGCCCGCGCGCATCATTTCCTTCTTAGGCAGTTCTATGGGGAATTTTACTCCCCAAGAACAAGACATTTTTTTGGAACGAATTGCTCGCGTTCTTACAAATGGCGATTACTTCCTGCTCGGAATCGATCTCCAAAAACCCAAACAAATTTTAGAAGCAGCCTATAATGATAGTCAAGGTGTAACCGCAGAATTTAATTTAAATATTCTCTCCCATTTGAATAAGCGCTTTCAAGGAGATTTCGACCCGAACAAATTTGAACATCGAGCAGTTTACAATTCAACAGACCATCAAATTGAAATGTACCTACACTGTTTGGAAAATCACATTGCGAATCTCGAAAAGCTGAACCTTGAAATTCCCTGGGAAGCCGGAGATAGTATCCGAACGGAGCTTTCGCGTAAATTCGATCTAGAAGTTCTACAAAAGCAACTCGATGCCCAAGGCTTAAAAACGCTAGAAATTTTCACCGACCCTAAAGAATGGTTTGGTCTGATTCTTTGTCAATCCGTCAAATAAGCTGTTGTGCGCGTCCAGATAATCAGTGACCAGTAATCAGTGACCAGTAATTAGTACAGAAGTGAGACTGGTATTATAACAGGGATAATAGAGTCTTAGGTCTGGAAAGAGTGGAACCCAGAACCTAAAACCTAAAACCTAAAACCTAAAACCTAACTTTCGTCTGATTTCGCTCGGAGCGTCCCCATGAACCATCTCAAATCTCAACTTCCGCCTCAACTCAATACCTGCAGTCAAGAAGCCATTTTAAGTTACTTCCAAAATTCCTGGCAGTTGGAAGATGAGCTGATGAAAACGATTGTCGGCGCTGAAACATTTTATATCAATCCCGATGCGCTCAGAAACCCTTTCATCTTCTACTTGGGTCATTCTGCGGTCTTCTATATTAACAAATTAATTCGCGTTAATTTGCTCGACGAAGGCATCCATAAAGATAAGGAAACGATCTTTGAAATTGGCGTAGATCCGCAAACTGCCGACGAACTCAATGCAGCTATTGGTCATATTCAATGGCCCCAACTGTCAGAAGTTTGGGACTATCGCCACCGAGCCTACGAAGTCATATCAAAACTGATTCAAGAAACACCCATTGATTCTCCCATTTGTCAAGAGTCTCCCCTGTGGGCATTAATGATGGGAATCGAACATCAGCGCATTCATTTTGAAACCTCTTCGATGATAATTCGACAACTTCCCGTGGAGAAAGTCAAGCGTCCCGAAGGTTGGCAATACGCACCTTCTAACTGCCATCTTTCCTCCAATGAAATGGTTGAGGTTGCAGGAGGACTTGTTGAAATCGGCAAACCCCAAGATTCGCCATTTTATGGCTGGGATAATGAGTATGGTTATCGACAGGTGGAAGTCGAACCCTTTTTAGCCAGTCAGTATACGATAACCAACGGGGAGTACAGGGATTTTGTTAGCGCTGGGGGTTACGAAAATCCTAATTTTTGGGACAAAGAATCGCGGCGTTGGAGAAGCGAATTTAAGATTCAACATCCTAAATTTTGGATTCCCGTCGGCGACGGCTATAAATACCGCGCGATGTTTGATGAAATAGAACTCCCCTTAGATTGGCCGGTGGAAGTCAATCACCATGAAGCGATGGCCTATTGTCGTTGGCAAGGCGAGGGAATGCGTTTAATGAGCGAAGCAGAATGGAATTTAGCAACTTATGGAACTGCGAAAAATGATGAAGCAAGGGTAGAATTGAATCCTGTTGAGGAGTATAATTTGAACTTAAAGTTTGGTTCTCCCAGTCCGGCAGGTTTATTGCGACAAACTAAAAGTTCTTCTGGATTGTACGACTTGCGAGGAAATGTTTGGGAGTGGCTTGGCGATGATTTTAACCCCCTCGCTGGTTTTCAGCCTCATTTCCTGTACGAAGATAATTCAACTCCTTTTTTCGATAGCCAACATAAAATGATGTTGGGCGGCGCTTGGGCTACAACTGGAACTCAAGCGCTACAATACTATCGGAACTGGTTTCGTCCTAGTTTCTATCAACACGCTGGATTTAGAATCGCTAAGAGTCTATAATTTGTAAGAGAGAACGAAAAAATGTTTCGACCTAAACCCATTCCTCCCAAACCCGGTCAAGAGTCTGTTTGGGACTATCCCCGTCCCGCTCGCTGGGAAGATACAAATAAACGGATTTTAATTATTTGTAATGAGGTTGTTTTAGCTGAAACCAATAAAGCTAAAAGGGTTTTAGAAACAAGCCATCCTCCAACCTATTACATCCCTCCTGAAGATATTAAATTGGAGTATTTGAAAGAGACTCCTCGAATGATTTCGTGCGAATGGAAAGGTCGGTATCAATACTATAGCATTGACATTGGCGATCGCCACATTCAGTACGGTGCTTGGCGCTACGTTTATCCTACGCCTGATTTTGTACCTATTCAAGAATATTATGCTTTTTTCGCCAATGTCATGGATGCTTGTTATGTCGATGACGAAAAAGTGATTCCTCAAGCGGGGGATTTTTATGGGGGATGGATTACCGCTGATATTGTCGGTCCGTTTAAAGGAGAACCGGGTACGAGGGGATGGTAGGCAATGGAAATTGAAGGGATTAAACTAGAGGATTGGGCTGTTTGCGAACATCATCTAGAACTGGCTTATTGCGCCGACGAATTTCGGTTTTCAACTAAAATCTTTTACCACGATGTCTCTTTCTCTTCCTTGAAATCGAAATATTCTCAAAAATCAATTGAGAAGATTGCCGCTCATATTGCCCTGTTTGAAGGGATGAAATTGTGTTCGTTGTTCCCAAAATACTACGATATTTCAAATTTATCAAAGTATTTGAGCGAAGCAAGTCTTGACCTTTTTGTCAAGGTCTATCAAGGTGTATTCGGACAGCATTGGTATGAAAATAATCGCACAGATTACCAACAGCCTGAATTCATCTATGGGCAAAACTTAGGAGAAAGTCATCCGCTGACGCTATTGGAGAAAAACTTAACAATTTTAACGGGGTGCGGCGGTGGAAAAGATAGTATTGTAGCGATGAAGATTTTGCAGGAGGCGGAGATTCCTTTTGCCTCCATGCAATATTCCCATAGCGTTTACGGAAGGCCGGATTTACAGCATAATTTAATAGAGGGAGTATTAGATTGCGTTAAGCCAGTCAAAAAGCACCGAATTTCTGTTTGCGACGATTTTACAGACGACCCTTGGTTGCAATTGTACTTTCCCAATATTTCCGGCATTACGATTCCCGAAACTCCCGTTTCTATTTTTGAAGCCTTATTTTTAATGCTTCAATGGGATTATCAGTATTTAAATTTAGCTCATGAGAAAAGTGCGAATACGGGAAATTTATTTTGGTCGAAATTAGGGAAAGAGGTCAACCATCAATGGGGGAAAAGTTTGGAAGCGGAAAGGTTGATGAATGATTTTGTACAAAAACACTTGTTGTCGGGGTTTAAATATTTCAGCATTTTACAGCCGATCTACGATTTCCGAATTTTTAAAAAGATTAGCGAGCAACAAGACGTTTTGCCGAAAATTCATTCGTGCAATATTCAGAAACCTTGGTGTAAAAAATGTCCAAAATGTGCTTATGTTTGGCTGGGTTTGATGGCAAATTGCGATCGCGATCGCGTCGATGCTGTCTTTCAATCCAACTTATTTGACGACGAAGAGTTATTGCCCATTTTCCGGCAAATGGTAGGACTTGACGAACACACGCCCTTTGAATGTATCGGCGAAATCGACGAGAGTCGTTTGGCTATGAAAAAATGCTGGGAAAAAGGCTTATCCGGTCGAGCTTTGAAAATGTTTAACCAGGAAATTTTAAGCGATCGCCTCATTGATTGGCAACACCTAGAAAACAAGTACAATCGCATCTACGAAACCGAACACGCCATTCCCCATTGGGTCTTCCAGCGCGTGCAAGAATTGTTATGATAAAACAAGCTTTAACAAGCGCGATCGCGTTTTCTCCCCTCAGCCCTAAGCGCAACAGGGAATTACGCGATCGCTCCCTACTCAATCCCTACTCAATGCTATTCTTCTTCTGAAGGGGCTGCAACCTCTGAAGCTGTGGCTTCCGGTTCGGATGCGGGTTCGGGTTTCGGATCGGGCTCCGGTTCCGGTTCTGGCGCGGATTCTGGTTCTGGCGCGGGTTCCGGTTCTGGCGCGGGTTCCGGTTCGGCAACCGGTTCGGGTTCAGCAACGGCTGCCGGTGTAGAAGGCGCGCTCTTATCATCTGCTAGGCGAATTGTCAAGTAACGAATCACCTCTTCGCTCAAACGCATTGCCCGTTCTAGGGGGGCGACTTGTTGACCGTCGGCTTGATAATTCATTTGAACGTAGACCCCTTCTTGGAAACGGCCAATTTCGTAGGCTAAACGCCGCCGTCCCCGCACTTGGATATCTAACTCAGTTGCGCCCCGTTCGGTCAAAAAGCTGCGATACTTGTTAATCGATTCGTTGAGTCGGTCGTCCGATAGATCGGGACGCAGCACGTACATCATTTCATAATTTCTGATCATTCGTTCTCCTTATGGACGAAATGGCTTCTGAGTTTTCCCTCGAAGTCTCAGAAGCAAGGATTTACAATCCTACTATAGATTGGGTCAATTTTGGAATCTTTTGAGAGTTGAACCCATCGGACGACTGCTAGCGGCATTTGGCAACAGACCCCCAAGCGCAATTGAAAATCCCCTTACTTAGGGCTTGCCGCACAAAGCTGAAACCCTATTCGTCAATGCGATGGAGGTGTATTAGGGTTGCTTAAAAATTAAAAATTAAAAATTAAAAATTAAATACAGTTCCCCCCCTGCTCCCCCTGCTCCCCCGCTCCCCTCTAATAAAGGCTGCCACCAGTCGCGGCGATCGCGATACCAGCGTGCGGTTTCGCCCAATCCCTCCTCCAAGGAAACCCCAGGAGTCCAACCCAGTTCCTCCCTAATTTTACGGCTGTTGAGAGCATAGCGGCGGTCGTGTCCGGGGCGATCGCGGACAAAGGCGATCGCGCGCTGGGAAGGTTGGATGGGTAAGTCGGGGACGAGTTGGTCCATCAACTGACACAACATTGTGACGAGATCGATATTTGTAACTTGATTATCGCCTCCAATGTTGTAGGTTTCTCCCGGTTGTCCCCGCGTCAGAACGCAATCTAAGGCGCGACAGTGGTCTGCGACAAATAACCAGTCGCGCACGTTCTGTCCGTCGCCGTAAACGGGTAAAGGTTTGCCCAGGAGGATATTGACGCACATGAGAGGGATGAGTTTTTCGGGAAATTGATAGGGGCCGTAATTATTAGAGGAGTTGGTAATTAAGGTGGGGAGACCGTAGGTTTGATGGTAGGCGCGGACGAGATGGTCGCTGCTTGCCTTAGAAGCGGCGTAGGGACTATTGGGCGAATAGGGGGTTGTTTCGGCGCAGGGCGGGTCTTCTGGGCCTAAACTGCCGTAAACTTCATCGGTGGAAACGTGCAGAAATCGGGAAATCGGGTTTCGGGCATGGCGGCAGGCTTCGAGGAGCGTGTAGGTGCCGAAGATGTTAGTTTGGAGGAAAGCGTCGGGACTGATAATGGAACGATCGACATGGGACTCGGCAGCAAAATGGACGATCGCGTCGATGGTTTCGGTTTCCAGGAGAGTATCGAGGAGGACGCGATCGCGAATATCTCCTCGTACAAAACGAAAAGAGTTTTGTCCTTCGAGGGTTGAAAGATTTTGTTGATTTCCGGCATAGGTGAGGGCATCGAGAACGACAACGCGATCGCGCGGGTATTTTTTGCACCAATATCGCACAAAATTAGACCCAATAAACCCCGCGCCACCGGTAATGAGTAGGTTGGTCATCGATTATCCTAAAAAGGAGAACAGCTTACCCAAACATACCCGCCATGAGTAACCCAGAAGAAAATGGAAATGTAACGACCGCTACAGACACAGCCGTTCCAGCATCAGAGTCTACTCGAGATCGACCTTGGGGAACGGTGACTGTTTTAGAAGAAGGACAGCGATATCGGATTAATCGAATTGAGGTCAATGCCGGCCACCATATTAGTACCCAAATGCACTACCACCGCAGCGAACATTGGATTGTGGTATCGGGAACGGCGAAAGTTATCTTTGACGGACTAGACCAACTATTGCTGCCCAACCAATCAACGTATGTTCCAATGAACACGGCCCATCGCGTTGAAAATCCGGGCGTAATTCCCCTAGTGATGATCGAGGTTCAAAATGGCGAATACTTGGGCGACGATGATATTATTCGCTTTGGCGATGAGGAAAAAGCGGAGGCAGCGACCCGATAGTCAGCGATCGGTAATTACATGGAATTCGCAATGAGCAATTGAGGTTCTTGGGACAGCGAGGTTTCATTGCCAACAGCGCTTTTATATTCTGAGGAAATATCGGAGTATAAGAGCGCTCTATTGGTGTCAATGCTCGCCCTATTAACTATATACCCGTATGCAATCCAAGTAGCTTAGTAACAATACTGCTTGCGATTATTCGGATTCGGTTTATCATGATTTTCGCCGAAGCGCATCGCCCCTAGAATGGTCGAAATAATGACGCAACGCTGCAACTTTCCCCCTTGTTCTAGTGTAAGCGTAATCCGTCCCAAGGTTGCTCGGCTGGTCGAGCCGCATTGATCGTCGGGCTCGTATACCGGACATCCGTAAGCGTTGAATAAAACCCGCCTGCCTTCTGGCTTATCTCGAATATTAGTTTCATCATCAAGGACAACACCTTGTTCCAAAGGAGTCCAATAGGCGTTAGTATTGAGAACAGTAGTAGAGATAAATTCGGTATCGTCGGCTTGATGCGTTGCGACTTCCACAATTCCGTTATTTTCGCGCAAACTCATTTGCCAGGTTAATTTATCGCGCGTGGCATTGCTTTTTGCCTCCTGCATCGCCAGATAGACTTCGCTGCGGGCTTTGTTGAGGCGTTGGCGCTGCATAAATCCTAGCCAACCAGGGGCGGAAGCTCCCGCTAAAACGCCGATGATGATGACGACAACGAGAACTTCGACGAGGGTGAAGCCGCCTTCGCGCGATCGCTTTGAGTATCGTATCATTAATCGTACCCCCAACTTTGGGTTTGCCCGATATGATACAACAGCGTACTCGGTACGGTGCGGGAGTTTCACATTTTGTAATATTTAAAGCCGTTAATGCTTAATTTTTAAGTCCCCGAAGCTGTTTACTGGTTACAATGGACAGCCATCCGGGTTATTGCTGGCATCGTACTCTCTTCGACCCGAAACGAGACCGCCCAGCAGCGTTTTCACCATCACGCAGCGCATTGACGAAGGAACGGGGTCTGTCGAACCTTGTCCTTTGGGTTGGGCGACGACAATACTAAAGGAACTCGTCAACGGATCCTTATCCTCTAATCCTGCGTCGTCGGCATCTTTGAGCGCGCCTGTATAATCGAACGCGATCGTCCGAATATCCTTATCTTCAATAGGTTCTAGCTTTGTCCCGATCGTGTTTTCACCTTCAGCAAGATTAGTTAGAATCAGAATTTGGTCGGATTTGAGTCCAATTTCACTGCCCAAATCGCCCTGCGACCAGTAAGCATCTGGTACCTTTTCTTTGGGGTCGGAACTATTGGGATCGAGCGAAGCCGGATGCACTGCAATTTGAGGAACTTCGGTCGTAGGATCGAGGCGAAAACTGACACCGTAGTCTACCTTTTCCTTTTGCGCTAAGCTTTTAGCCTCTTCTAAAGCCTGTAAAATATTATCCTTGGTTGCATTGACGCGGCGCTGATTGACAAACCCCAACCAACCCGGTGCGGCAATAGCAGCCAAAACGCCAATGATAATCACCACGACCAGCACTTCAACGAGCGTAAAGCCCTCGTTTTTATCGGAAAGTGGAGGAATTTGTCGAGCAATTTTTGCTTTTGCTCTGAGATACTGCGCAACATTCATTGCATTGTCTCCAGAATATTATTGAACTAATTGACCGATTGCTTTAACTTCAGCATTGACTGTAGGACAATAAGCAGCAAGACCCTCGTCACTGCACTTAATCTCGTCATGTTGATCTCTAGGTCTGATACGCGCGAGTGCATTACCGCCTAAATAGAAACGCGCAATATTGTCCTCCTGGTTCACACAAGCGTAGAAGCCGTAGGTAGGCTTGTCTGGCGTGAGAGTCCAGTCTGTAGGACACAAATCTCTCTGTTGAGCAGCGGGGATTTCTTCTCGGTCGATGTAGTCAGCTACAACTTGCACGGATTGAGTATACTGATTAACACCCGACTCTTTTACCCAAGTATTCATAGCAGCGGCTACATCTTTGTCTAGTGTAAACCCTTCAAAGCCTTTATCCTTCTCTCTTTTTGACTTCCCACTCTCGATTTGCTGTCCGCCCAAATATCTAACCCCGTCGCTAATTTCAAATCTAGCAATTCTCGCCGTCTCCGACCAAGTCTTTTTAGTACTGTCGCCCAAAATCAAGTAATAGACAACCAGCGAGTAGACGAAACTATCATCGCATTCGTCTTCATCATTGGCATTGGTACAGTTAAGGCTGCTTTTGTTATTGAAACTATCTCTGGGTACGGCATCTTGAATCGGTCGCCGCTTCCAAAAAGCTAGAACTGGACGGCAGTCTGTTGGTTTTTTACATCCATCCGTTCCTACCTCTGGAGGGATTTGATTTTTAATTCCAGACTTCGCCGCATTGTTCGGCGAGTTGATTTGAGTTAACCCGTTAGCATCGTAAATAAAAACAGCCTGCTGCAAGTCTCGGACGATGAAATCCGCGGCTGCTTGTATTTCTTGTTCGGAGGTTGATTTCGCCTGTTCCTTGCGATCTGTATCGAGCAAACTAACGGCTAATCCGAGTAGCGGTGTAATCACGAAAAAAGCAATAATTAATCCTACAAGCAGTTCGATCAACGTAAAACCACTAGCTTTTTTATGATTTTTGGCTTGTTTAAGCAGTAAATTCAATAATAGTTTTTTCGTTTTCATGGTTTTAAATTTCCTTAGTTACACGACCCCAAATAACTTATTAACTGTTTGCCCCCTTACCTATTTAAAGACGGTCTTTCAATTTCTCAAACGTAGTATCTTCTCCCGCGATTTCTGTTGTCATTTCAACGAGTGGATACTGTTGGTTGCCCAGTCCGCCAGCCAGAGTTCCAGCTAGTTTCTTCTGGTTTTGTTCGCTTTTTTCTAACTTAGAGACAGAACCAAAAGCATCGGCGCGGTACACGCGAATGCCCAACTGATATCCGTCGTCTGCATTTTGGCTATTGTTAAAGCCGAAAGCTTGAACGATAAAATCTTTCCGGTCTTCCTTCTTGTCGCTGCACTGGTTATTATTTGTGAAGTCGGCACAGTAGAGACTGTAACCGCCAGTCTTCGCGCAGTAGTAACTTTCTGGCTTGTTGGGATCGATGGTGCAGGTAAATGCTGTTGGCTTGGGTGCTAGAACATCCTCGGGATCGGTTTTTGTAACCTCGGGTGCGGTAATGGTACCGCTCTTGACGGCATCAACATAGCCCCGGGCGGCTTGGGATGCCAATTCGACGCGCCGCGCATTGATTCGCGTTGCGGCGGCAAAGGCGAGTACCGGGCCGATTGCCATAATTAGGATGGTGACGATTATGATTGCTAATAGGCCCTCAATAATTGTAAAACCATCGTCGCTTTTTGAACGAAGAAGAAATAATAAAAAATTGGGATTCGTTTTCATGGTTCGCTTGCATTGAGTATGTTTACAATTTTCTTGAAAGTGAGGCAGGTGCGTCTTTTGTTTTGAGAACAAGCGTTAAGCCGATGTTTGTGTCCTACCTACCCTATAACTTTACCTAAGTTTACTCACCTAGAGTGCGAACGAGTGTTATTCGGAGAGCTAGGTTTGGAGGGAGTCCCCCTAGTATGAGAGAGGGGGAGACTCTTTGGTACCAACTACTGTTTGGTATTTTTCGTACAAAAATCCGTCGGTCGTTCGTCATTGTTGACGGCTTTTTTCGCTGGTCTTCCTGTTTTTGGGTCTATCGCCTCGGAACAGAGCAGCGTTTGCACCCAGTCATCGTTACGGCTTACTTCCCGATAGTATTCGTTCGGGTCGTCTGTCGGCGGGAGAGTAAACCGGCGAGAGAACAAGTCGGGGAGTTGCGAGAGCAGTCCGACATCGTAACCCCACAGACGTTGGGGCGGTTCGTAAGTTTGGTTGCGAGCTACGTTGAACTTATAGCGCTGGGGATAGTTGAAGAAGCTATTTCGTTCTGTTGCCGCGTTGTCGGTATCTTTGTCCGCCACTAGAATCGACCAGTACGGAGCCGTGTTATAGCTACTGCGTTTCAGTTGCAAGAACGAGCCTTGAATCTTCACGGGTGTTCTTAGATTTTGACCTGCCTGACTGCTGTCTGGACTCCAGTTTTCCAGGAAGCGCGGCAAATTGGAGAGCGCCCCGTTAAACTCGCCGCTGAGCTTAATGGCAGTATCTTTGAACGGCACTTTGGGTAAGTAGCGCGCTGGGCTGTCTCCTGCGACAATTGCGAGGTTGTAGGTCGTATCGTTGGCTTTGGGAACTTGGGGCAACCAGTGGGTTTTCTCACCATTCTCTTTTCTGATATTGGTCTTGTTTGGACCGCTGGCATCGAGGGTGTTTGCCTTGGGAACGTGAATTTGGAGGACGGGGACGAGGAGGGGTTGGTTTTGGGTCGTGATGGCTGTGAAGTCGATTTTGCTTACCAGAGCGTCGAAATCCAAGTTTGTAGTACCGGAAAAACCAAGCAAGCGAGAGCCATTGAGCGTGAGTACTGATGGGCTTGCTCCATCTTCGAGGATTGCTACGACAGGAGTAGAAGTGCCCATAAAGTTACCGGCTAAAACACTAGGGCCATTCTGCAAATCGAAGGTGATGTCTCCTGCATCCGCAACCCAGAAAACATTATTGGGGTCGGCTCCATTTTCCAGTTTTAGCGTTACTTGGTCGAATGTTACGTAATTAGCTTTGAATACGAAGAATGTTTCTTCGGCATCGGGGTCTGCTTCAAGCGCAATCGTACCTTTAATCGTCACCGGCGTACCTAGCGTACCGCTGATGTCATAGACATACACCTTTTTATTGACCGTATTTAAGTTGGGAATTGGTGCATCATCCACGCCTACATTCGACACTGCTGGTGGCTCCAAGGGAAACTCATCGCCTTTTTTCCGAGGAAACGCCATTGTGGTAGCAAGTGACGTACTATTGAGAGTTGCAAGAGGAATTTTGTTTGCTGCTGTTACCGTCAAATTTTTCAATTGAGTAGCTGCATTGCGGCTTCCGGCAAGAGCGGGACAAACACCCGGTTCAGCGCTTGCCTCATTGACTTCATAGAACTGAGAAGTTCGATCGGTGCCACCGCCCAGACAGAGCGAATAATCTGCGGGACTTTTGGCTGAACCGTTGGTCGTTTGGCTTCCTAAAGTCGAGGGCGCGTAACCATTGAATTGCTGATAAGCAGTTTTCAACTTATTCCCTTCTGAACCCGTTAGCTCTGAATCTTTGAAGTTCAAAACATCGGGCAGAAGCACTTCGTACATTTCATTCTTGGGGGGATCGTAGTATAGCCATTTGTTATGAGCGTAATGAATGTCTGCCTCTTTTGTCGGTTCGTTGGGATTTTTACTCGTTCTGAACCAGAGAGCGTTCGCGGCTTTTTTGGGAACTTGGTTAGCATTCCCGTTGGGTGTAGGATTGCTGCCAGCAGCATATTCAAATTTAGCTACCTCATTGCTCGCATTAGCCCCCAACGGAATGGGAGTGACCTGAAGATTGCTATTTTCATCGTTGGTACTATTTGTCCCTTTTTCCGAAAGCATCAATTGATTGTGTTCGTTGCGGACGAAGGCGACGCGACGCGGGTATTGCTGATCTGCTGGGTCGCTGGGCGCTGTTGCTGTTGTTCCCGAACCCAGACGAGCGATATTGATGTTCGCCCCCGCCTCGACTGCCTTGGCGATCGCCCAAGTCGGAATTTGCAATTCCGTTTCTTTTAAGTTGGTATCTGTCGTCACTCCATTTCCGTTCAGATCGACAGCGGCTGGAGAAGTAATCGTACCATCCTGATTGAGATCGACAGGTGCGCCTAAAAAAGCATTTTCGTCTATAGCCGCTTCATTAGGGAGTGTATTGCCAGGGCTGACTGTATTGTTGTTATTAGCATCGTAACCGCCAATAACCCAATCGTCCGGCTTGCACTCTGACACCGGCAACTTCCGACAAATTTCCATCACGTATTCAGAAAACTCCCTGTTACGGCGCTGAACGGGCGTGATGAAGTTGTTGAAGTAGGTGCTATAAAGCGGTGCGTTGGCGGCAGGCGCATCGGAGTAGCCTTGCGTTCCGCCCGGTTGCCCGCTGACATCCGAGAACTTGGTGTTCGGAGTTGTCAGACAAGCTGTGTTGTTACAAAATGCTCCAGAATTATTGTTACTCGACAGGGCATTCGTTAAGAACGTATTATCCCAAAAACCGTTGTTCAGGCGCTTGCGCCGTACCGTGTCGATTTCGGGATCGTCGCTTATGATGCTGATTTCGGGCTTTTCGATGTCCCCCGGGGGAAGAACCGCATTGTCTAACACCGCACTGGTGAGCCAGTTGGGAGCTACGGCTGTTGTCAGATCGCTCTTACGGAACTGGTTATCGGTTTGGTTGTTTCGCAGGTCGTAGTCCCCTTCGTTGCGGAAGCCGAAGCGGAACTCATTGGAAAGGAGGGTGAGCGTATCGCTCAAAACCGCAACAGCCCGCCATTCGTCCCCCGTGGTGCAAGCCGGGAGTCGGTTGTCGCCGGGACGGCAGGCAAACTGATCGTCCAAGCCACTTCCACCTTGGGCATCGCGATTGTAGAATTGTTTCCATTGAAAATCATCGGAAATTTGTTGGTCAAATTCTTCGCGCAGCTTACCGCCGCCCTGATGGAGATTAAAATCTCCTTTGATATAAGTGGGCAAGTTTGTTGCTAGAATTAATCCTTTTTCTTCCCCATTGTCGAACTGATTTTTATTGTTACGGCCGAGCTTTTCGCCGTTGAATAGAACAATGGCGTTGGGACGACGGGTGGGATCGAGCCAGAAGTCAGTGGCACTCACTCCGTCTAGTTCGAGTTCGTGTTTCAGTTCGTGTTCGTAGTCTCTCTTTCCGGTGGGGGTATTGACTTCCCGCGCGCTGGCATCGGGCAGTCCGTCGTCGCGCGTGGCATAGATGATGCCGCTATCGGGCAGCATCCACTCGGTTTGCGGACCGGTTCCAACGGTTTTGGCTGTCTGCCGTCGCAGAACATCGAGGTCAATTGCGGTCGCCCGAATTTCTAGGGGTTGGCGCAGTTCGATGGGCAAGTCGTACTCAGAAATTTTCTCGAGCAGTTCAGTTTTCAAGTCAGCAACGGTTTTGGGTTGCTCGTCATAGTCTTCGTCCGCTAGATTATCGGGATCGTCCCATTCGAGATCGCGAACTTCTCGGCTGTCGAGGAATGCGACTTCTTGGATGGTACCGTGGGGCAATTTGAAGCCGTTGGGAGCGGTCGTGACACCAGCAGTCGGATTTTTAAAGATTTGACTCGCGCAGAGAGTCGAGTCAATGGCGGCGTTGTCGGCTAAGGTGCGGTCTGCTTTGGGAGTATTCACCGCTTTGGCTAGCCTGGGATTGACCAAGCGCCCGTTGGGATAAACTAATCTGGCTTCGTATTTGAGGAGCGGGTCGTTGACTGTCCCCATACTCGCTCCCGCCGTGCCGGTAAAGTTATACACAATCCCGTTGTTGGAGTTAACGCCGTCACTGTTGTTATTTCGGTTGGTAAACTTAGCCGGTTCTTGAGCAAATTCGCCGCTGTTTTTAGGTTTCGGCGTACCCGCTGTATCGGTTAATCCCTGGCGATTTTGCGCGCTCTTCCAGTTGGTCGGGTCGTAGAAGCTGCTGACGCAGGCGAGGGGCTCTTTCCCTTCTTTATGGGTGTAGTGGTAGACGGCAGTGGCGCGCATCCGCAGGAAGGGACGAGGGCGACGAACTGGGTTGGTTGCGCGCCCGGTTCCTTCGTCAAGGGGATAGTCCAAGTCGCCATCGTTATCAATATTGCCGATATAGCGATCTGGGAGCCACGACAGGGCAGCAGGGACTGGTTGGTCTGGGCCTACAGACTGAGGGCCTGCGGCGGCAGGAGTATCTAGCGTCGGCATGGTGTCGGGCCAAACGACCAGGGAAGCGTTATAGTCATTGTTAACCGTACCGCCGGTGTATTTAGGAAGGAGATTTGCGTTGTGGTAGTCTTCGGTGAGGTACAGTCCCGCGCCCGTCACTAAGCGCAGTCCGCCGACTCCATCGAGACGATTTTCGGGGGTTTCAGTTGCTGCCTTTTCCCAAAAGCCATCGCGCTCCGTGAGACCGACATCGACCAGTTCTTGAACGCGGCTTTGGCGGGTGCGAATTTCGTCCGTTCCGCTGGGAAGATTCCATTTTGTATTGGAGCCTACGGGTTGAGTTGAATCCTCGTTAGCAAAATCGCTCGCTGCTTTGTCGTACCAACGGGGGGGCAATCCATTTCCGACGAGGATGCGATCGCCACCCAAGTTTTCCTTATTGGCTGCTTCCTGCTCGTCGGGTTCGGTGGCGGGTAACTGACCGTTGTTACGATTTAGCTTGTCATTTTCGATGTAAATCCACTGGTCTTTTGGGCGTAGAGTATCCTTTGTTGCATCTTCAACGGCATTGTCTATTGTGAAGGTTCCAAGCGCATTTCCGCCAGCCGCCACTTCATTATAAGGAACGCGACGAGTGCGGTTTCTAAACCATGTTTCTAGCTCCGAGCGACGCGCTTCTTCTGGGTCGTCAGGGACATCTGCATTAATTCGCTCTCTGACTTTGTCTTGGATTTGTTCTGGGTCGTTACTACTTACCGTTTGATTGGGATACGTTCCTCCTATGGTCTGATTTCCATTTTTTTTGAGGGCTGAATTAATTAGAAGCTCGATACGCTGCTCGTAGGCTTGGTCGTTGTAGGCTAATTGACTGGGATTTTGACTTACGGTAACGTTGGACGGAGAAATTGCACTTTTTGGATTCGTGCTCTTAGCATTTTTAATCGGTTCTCCTTTGCCTTGGAACAAGTGAACATCAATTACACCCGTATTTTGCTCTGAACCGACAAAGCCATTTCCGACGTTCCCGCCAACCAGGATTTTGCTATTTTCTTCTTCGTAGAAACAAGAGGTCGGACTGCTGACTTGGTACAAGAACAAGTCGCTATTTTCAGCAGCTAGCAAGTTACCGTTGGTAATAATACGTCCATTGATTCGCAATTCCGGACCGGAGAATAGGTCGAGATCGTTTTGATAGACAACTGCATTATTTCCTAAAGGAATTCTGGCTCGGTCTTGTTGATACTCTAGGGCTGTGAAGCCTTGGTTGCCTTGAAACGTTTCGTAGTCGCTTTGTTTGAATCCTAGCTCGTTGAGATCGGTAATCGGAACTGTAGCTGTATAGACATAAAAGCTTTTTTTGAGTTTGGAACCGGTTTTATACCAACCGTCGGTTCCAATCAAGGCAGCGCTGGTTCCCACTGCCGCTTCGCAAAAATTCCCTGTTGCACTGTCATCTTGGGGAGGGGTTCGTGCATCTAGCGGACTTCTCTCGCGCTCGAAGCCCGTTCCCTGCTGTCTGGGACCGCGGAAGTAAATTCCGTAGAGCGTTAAGCTGTCGTATCTGCCGTTGTTGTCGGTGTCTACAGGGAAGCGCCACGCCGTATTCAAGGCATCTAGATCCCTGTTATCTCCGTCATCATCTGTTCCATCGTCAAACTGAACTTGCAAGGCAGCTTCGTCGGGGAGTCTGTAGGCATTTCGTCCCAGTACGTCGTCGATCGCGAGGTTGGACGGCGTACCTCGAGGCAGGTTCGGATCGCCGAAGGCTTTATCAATTTTCGCTTTCGCCCGTTCAATTGCGGGCAGCGAAGCATTAAGCGTCACCTGATTAATGCGATAGTTACTCGCATTCTTGGCGCGGTCTGTGGACCGAATGACGATCGCGGTTGTCAGCAACGACACCACGAGGATCACCATCACCGCAGTGGGCAAAATGAAACCCGCCGTCGCGCGAGAAGATTGTCGTCCGCGACGCAACAAACGCTGAAACGCCCAACGTCTCAGCGTTTGAATCGCATAACTGATTCGTCTCCCGAGGCGGCGAAGCAGTCGGGGGATTGTCTGAATGAAAGATTGTGCAGTACGTCTGAACTTAGACATGATTGTTTCTATAGGATTTCCCTGGCGTGCAAACGAAGATCAATACTTTCGGATGTGAATTCAATGATTCTGTGGGGCAACGGGCAATTAATTTATGTGTTTAATGAGAAATCGGGGTTGGCTACTTGTCGATCGCCTCAATTCAAAATTCATAACTTGAAAAAATACTGTGTTCTGGAATACTGTAATTTGGGCAGGCGGGCGATTTGGGCGATTCTGAGGAACGCGATCGCGTCACCCCAATGCCTATCTTTATCGTACCCACCCAATGGTTCAAACCGATCAAGGGCAGGTGGGCAGGAGGCGGGGGAGCGGGGGAGCGGGGGAGCAGGGGGAGCAAGGGGAGATAGTACATTTGGGGCGATCGCAGTGCGCCGAACAGAAATGAATTTTTCCCGCCGAAGAGCGAAGATTTAAGCAACCCTATTTCCACTTTCGTTAAACTCGGTTGCACGCTGCGAGCTAATGGGAGACTGAAGGCCTGAAATAACGGGAATGGAGGCAATCGCGATCGCGGAAAAGTCTACCGGAACTTCCCCCGTTCAAATGAAACGTAAACAATAAATAGCCCAGAATTCAAATCCACCGCGAGTAGGGACTACAAATTGAACGTCCCTACGTTGAAACGGTTTACATCCCATTCAGAAACGCTATATCGGCGACAGGTCAACAGGTTGGCAGGTTTGAGAGGGACGCGGCGCGGGATCGGCAATACCGTATACTTACTGCCGTATTACCACTTACCCTAAAACCCAATTGACCAACGTCCCCACCGGAAACCCCGTTGCGCCCGCATTATTAACTCCACCTTCCTTATCCGCCCATACCGGACCTGCGATATCGAGGTGCGCCCAAGGCGTTTTCTCGACAAACTGCTTGAGGAACAAAGCTGCCGTAATCGAACCCCCCGCGCGAGGTCCGGTATTTTTCATATCGGCAATGGGCGACTTGAGTCCTTCAAAATATTTCTCCTCCATCGGCATTTGCCAAAACTTCTCGCCCGCGCTTTCTGCGGCAGTTTTAATCTCCAGGGCGAGGGTGTCGTCGGCAGTCCACAATCCGGCGATGTCGTTGCCCAGGGCGACGATACAAGCGCCGGTGAGGGTGGCTAAATCGACGATCGCGTCTACTTCCAATTTCTCCGCAAATACCAGCGCGTCGGCCAACGTCAAACGCCCTTCGGCATCGGTGTTGTTTACTTCAATGGTTTTGCCATTGGATGCCGTTAAAATATCGCCTGGGTGCATCGCCTTACCGCTAATCATATTCTCCGTAGCGGCGCTGATAAAGTGAACTTCCACATCGGGTTTGAGTTGCGCGATCGCCTTGGCTGCCCCAAATGTGGCCCCCGCGCCGCCCATATCCATTTTCATCGTTTCGATGCCGCTGCCCGATCCCTTGATATTCAGTCCCCCGGAATCAAAGGTGAGTCCTTTGCCGACGATGGCGACTTTGCGGCGCGCAGTCCCGTCGGGTTTGTAGGTGAGGTGGATGAATTTGGGAGGGAGATCGGAGGCTTGGGCAACGCCTAAATAGGAGCCCATTCCCAATTGTTCGCAGTCTTCCCGTTCCAAAATTTCCAAATCGAGACCGTAGTCGTCTGCCATCTTCCGGGCGGTTTCGGCGAGGGTGATGGGCGTGACGGCGTTGGCAGGGGCGGCGACCAGTTCTCGGGCTAAATTAATACCAGAGCAGATTGCTTGCGCTTTGTCAAGGGCTGCTTTTTGGTCTCCCAACCCTAACAATTCGATGGTTTCGAGGTTGGCCTCGGTTTCTTCGGGGTCGGATTTGAAGCGGTTGTCGAGGTGGAGGGCTAAAATGAGACCTTCGGCGATCGCGCGGGCTGTGGCGGCGGCATCTTCAACCGAAGGGAGGGAAATTCCGAGGGTTTTGACCTTTTGTTGCTTGGCTGCACGCGCGATCGCGGCGGCACTTCCTCGCAAACCGTCTAACTTCCAGTCTTCTGCCGATCCCAAACCCACCAAAATCAGTTTGCGCACCGGACTGTTCGTCCCGAAGCGCGTTGTGAGGAGACTGCCCGTTTTGCCGGTAAACTCTTCAGAGGCGATCGCTTCGCGAATCGTCCCGTCTAGTTTTTCGTCAAGGGTTGCCAAATCCCCCGTCACGTCGGTAATTCCCTCAAACAAGCCCAAGGCGAGGGCTTCTCCCGTCCAATCGAGTTGCGTTGTATTGACTGCTTGAATTTGCATTTATCCTTGGTCGTTTGTCATTCGTCTTTGGTCATTTGTCCTTGGTCATTTGTCCTTGGTTCTAAAACCTAAAACCTAAAACCTAGAACCCAAAATCTAATCAGTGACAGCCTTAAGCAAAACCTCAACCAAAGTCATCCCTTGCATTTGTTCGATAGTCACAGTATCAACAATATCAAACTTTGCCCCCGCATCTTGGAGTCGGTCGTCCAAGGCTTTGAGAAAGCGGGTTGCTAGCTTATCATTTCCCACTTGTACCAAAGAAATACCCAGTTCCTCATCGCGATCGATTTTACGCGACGCTTCAACAATTAAGCGCATGACCGATTTGCGATCGTTGGGTTCGCCGTCGGTGATGACGACGATGGTTTCGCCGTTGGCTTTGGCTTCTCCGGCAGCTTTGCGCTCAAAGTAGTTATCGAGGGCATCGTACAGAACGCTGGCAAGATCGGTTCGCCCCATTGGATCGTGTTCGGCGAAGATTTGGCTAATTTTATCAGAAGTTACGTTGTCGTAGCGCTTGAAGCTGCCGGAAAAGAGGTAAACTGTAATGCCGTCGGGGTCGTATTCTTCGCACGTTTGGGCTAAGGCTAGAGCTGATTCTTGCACGGCCAACCAGCGACTTTTCCCGCTGAGAGGATCGCGGGAGGACATACTACCACTTTTGTCGATGATGACGGTATAGTCGCGATCTTTGACGATTGAGTTTGTTTCCACGTTTTTATGCAGCCTCCTGCAAGAGGTTAGAGTTGGGGAGCGTGGGTTCGCGTGTAGAATATCTAGCTTCTACGCGAGCAAGCGATCGCTCCTTAAATTTGAGTTTAGTGGTAGTTTGGGCGCGTTGGGTAAAATTTCCGATTTCTCTTAAAGTTTGGAGGGTTACCGAGTCGGAGGGGGCAGAGTTCAGAGTTCAGAGTTCAGAGTTCAGAGTTCAGAGTTCAGAGTTCAGAGTTCAGAGTTCAGAGTTCAGAGTTCAGAGTTCAGAGTTCAGAGTTATGGGGGATGGGGAGAGGGGGAGACTGGGAGACGGGGAGACGGGAACAACTAATTACTGTTTACTGGATACTGCTGACGGCTGATAGCTGATAGCTGATAGCTTTACCAAGAACCAATGACTAATGATAAATTTAACTATTTTTTCCCACGCTTAGCTGTTTCGGTTTGGTGGATTTACTTATTTCATTTCCGGCATTTAGCGGCGGGGAGCGATCGCTTTTTCCTCTTGACAATGGCTTTGGTAGAACGGGGTAGCGTTCGACTCGATTCTTACTACAATAACCCTTTTTATGCAAGTTATTTAGGAGATATTTTACTGCACGAAGGACACGCTTACAGCAATATTAATCCAGGTCTTTCGTTTTTGGCAGTTCCGGCTTGGGCGGTCGTCCATTTTTTCTATCAATTCATTCCCCCTTCGTCACTTTTGCGCCAAGATATTATTCATTATTTTATCGCTCATTTCGTCTGTTTCGCCTTCACAACGGCATTGTTGAGTGCTTTGACGGTTTGGCTGCTGGCTGTTTTAACATATAAGAAAACGGGTTGCAAATGGCGGAGTCTGTTGGCAGGCTCGCTTTACGGATTGGGAAGTATTGCTTTTTTCTTTTCCACGCGAGCAAATCAAAACATCCCAGTTGCCTTTATTGGCGTTTGTGTCTTTGTTTTAATTTTTGAACCCGATCTTTTAGGTAAGTTGAAGCCACAAATCGGATTTTTTGCCATTGGCTTTTTGCTAGGGTGGGGACCGATTCTCGATATTACGGCGATGCCTTTATTATTTGTATTTTCTATTTTATTACTGATTCAAAACCGTTCTTCGCGAATTAATTTAGTTTACATTTTACTGGGAGCTTTGTTACCGATCGCGGGTCAAATGCTCTATCATTTTGTTGCATTTGGCAATCCTTTTCTCTCTCCTTCGATGCTTCTCGCTCAACCTAAAGCGGCAGATGCGGTGGTCATGAATCCTGTTGGTTTAGGATTGCGTAGAATTTACATTGGTTCGCTATTAGAGTATTTATTTACACCTAAATCCGGGTTTTTTATTTATATGCCTTATGCAGCTTTAGCAACATGGTATTTTATTCGATTTTGGTTGAGAAATCAATTGTTCAATCGGATTGAGAAATTCGCGATCGCGGGGATTTTTATAACGTACAGTCTTTTTATGACCGTCGTCCCCGCGCAATATCTTTACTCGTTATTTGGACCGCGCTACTTATTGCCTCTCGTTCCTTTCGTTTGTCTAATTTTTGCGGTTTATTTCAGAAGACAGGAGCTACAATTGGGAACAATTTTAATCGGAATTGGACTAACGTTTAATGTTGCCGGGGCGCAGTTAGGAAATGATACGGGAAACATTTTTCTCTCCCTTGCCGTTTATGCGATTAAAGGGCCTTGGTTGCCAATTTTAGATTGGGTGCAAAAAGAACTTTTCTTGAATACAAATTATAGTCCAGAAGTTATTAGTCCCTATGGATTGTTTTTGATGTTATTAATTGGACTATTTATTCTTTGGTCGCCTTTCGTTATCAAGGCTCTCTTAGAGTAGCTATGATAAAATCGTAGAAAAAGAAGGCGTAATTGTCGAAAACACCAGAAAATCTTAATGTCTAAAGCGATCGCGCCCCGTAGTAGTAGGGACGTTCAATTGAACGTCCCTACGTTGAAACGGTTTACATCCCGTTCAGAAACGCTATATTGAATGTAAATTTAATCACTGACTCGCGATTCCTTGTTGCAATCCTTCCAAAACTTTAGCTAAATTTCCGGCGAGTAAAGCATTGGTATCCAACCATAAACCCGGGTAAACTTCACTTCTTATAATTCCTTTTTCGTCAGGTTTTGATTTAATATACTTCCCTTCCTTCAACCTAAACCAATCCAATTCTCGGTCGTCAACGCGCCACACTAAATATTCTTGGACTTGATTGCGTCGGTAAACCCTTTGCTTATCATGTAAATCGATAGAAACTGTAGAAGCAGCAATTTCAACAATTAATTCTGGCGCACCTTCTACATATCCATCTTCACTAATCGTCGATTGCCCGCCTTCCTTTTTTCTAAGTAAAACGTCGGGTTGAGGCTCATTATCCGCATCCAGTCTAACCGTACAATTATCTCCTGTTTGAACTCCTGGAGTTGCTGCTTCGTAAATTCCCAGCCAAGTGGCAACATGAATATGAGGATTGCCGTGGCGATCGATTCGTAAAGGCGATCCCATATATACAACTCCTTCAATTAATTCTGCCTTTTTCAGACGAGGCATCTTTTCGTAGCGGATTTCAAATTCAAGGCGAGTCAAGCGATCGCCGTTTTCTAAAGGAGGTATTGATTTTTTGCGTTTTGTGATGGTTTGAGCCATAATTCATGAGGGACTCGATGCGCTAATTTGTAGAGGAGGTATCGCTCGATATTCACTTATAGCATTTAGATTTATAATTGTACCACAAATATTATCGATCGCAAAATTCACGAACTGCTCTAAATCTCAATGTTTAAAATGTCCTGCCTACCCTACGTCTACATTAATGAGCAAAGCGATGACCGAACGACACTCAACTTGCGATCGCGCAACTGACTTCGCGGTAAACTTGAAAGACGAGTCGCGAACAACCCCACCCGTTATAACCGAGCGACTCAAACGCGCGATCGCGTAATAACTGAGGGATAACCGACTAGGAGCTAGACAAAAAGTGTCATTGGAAAAGAATTTATCCAACGATGTTCTCTTGCGCGTAGAAAACCTAAAAGTTTATTTTCCCATTGTCAAAGGTTGGCTTCTCCAACGGCGCATTGGCTTTCTCAAAGCAGTGGACGGACTGAACTTTGAAATTCGGCGCGGCGAAACATTAGGTTTGGTTGGCGAGTCGGGATGCGGAAAAAGTACGACGGGACGCGCGATTTTGCAGTTGCAACCCTCCACAGAAGGTCGCGTTTTTTTCGATGGAGTCGATCTCGGCGCGTTGCAAGCGGACGAGTTGAGAGGGATACGGCAGCGGATGCCTATGATTTTTCAGGATCCTTACGCCAGTTTAAATCCCAGACTGACGGTGGGGCAAATTGTGGGGGAACCGCTGGAAATTGTGGGTACAATTGGGCGTAACGCGCGCCGGGAAAGGGTTGTAGAGTTACTCTCTTGGGTGGGACTCGCCTCTGAAACAAGGGATCGCTATCCCCACGAGTTTTCAGGCGGCCAACGCCAGCGCATTGCGATCGCGCGATCGCTTGCTTTGAACCCGGAGTTCATTGTTTGCGACGAACCGATCGCGGCCCTTGATGTTTCTATTCAAGCCCAAACTATTAATTTATTGCAAGATTTGCAGGAAAAGTTGGGGTTAACGTATCTTTTTATCGCCCACGATCTCAGCGTAGTTCGCCATATTAGCGATCGCGTCGCCGTCATGTACCAAGGTAAAATTGTCGAATTGGCCGATCGCGATCGCCTTTACAATCATCCGGTTCATCCTTATACCCAAAAGTTGCTTTCCGCCATTCCCATTGCCGATCCCGACCTGGAACGCGATCGCAAACCCCTTTACCTCAACAGCGAAGTTCCTCGCCTTGCCGATTTAACGCGATCGCAACATTCGCCCCAACCCACCCCGGATCCTGAAGTTTGGCATCTTGGCAACGGTCATTACGTCGCTGGAACCGTGATTCAATCGACTTAAGACAGACCACAAAATCTTAAAATTAAGCGAATTAAGGCATTTTTACGCAGACACAATTGATAAAAAAATACTGCGTCCTGTTTGGTAATTTTACTCGTAGAGATTCCAGGATATAGCTAACCCATTAGCGCGGAACAAACGTCGCAGTCTAACCGTCCTCAATCTCAGTAACAGTTAAATTAAAAACTTTATCTTATGCGACGGACACAATTAAGAAAAAAGACTTTGCTTGGTCTGGGAATTGCCCTCGTAGGCATCGCGGGATGCAGCGGAGCTATTAATGCGGAACAAACATTGGAAAACCAAAACTACAGCACGTTCGCACAATGGTGCGAAAATAAAGAGAACATTTCCCCCGAAGCCAGACATACAGTGGAAGTGTTGCTCGAAGAAGTTGACACTCAAGATTGTGCAGCCGCAGGAGAAAGATTGACAAATCTATCCCATCTAGATCTCAGTAACAATCAAATCAAAGATATCAGTCCCCTCTCTCCACTGACGAATCTAAATACCCTCTATCTCATTGACAATCAAATCGCAGATATCAGTCCCCTCTCTCCCTTAACAAATTTAAATAACCTCATTCTCATTGACAACCAAATCGCAGATATCAGCCCCCTCTCTTCCTTGACAAATTTAACTAGCCTCACTCTCCATAACAACCAAATCGCAGACATCAGTCCCCTCTCTTCCTTGACGAATCTGACTAGCTTGGGCATTAGTAACAATCAAATCGCAGATATCAGTTCCCTCTCTTCCTTGACGAATTTGCGCTTCCTTTATATCTATAACAACCAGATCGCAGATATCAGTTCCCTCTCTTCCTTGACGAATCTAATTCACCTCGAAATGGGTGACAATCAAATCGCGGAGACCGTTTCCCTGTCTTCATTAACAAATCTGACTCGCCTCAATCTCATCAACAATCAAATAACAGATATCAGCACCCTGTCTCCATTAACGAATCTGACTCACTTCTGGCTATCGGGAAACACACTTACCAATCCTACCTGTCCGGTTCAACCCGAATCGATTTGTCAATTTTAGCAACAACCGACATAAAATTATAATTGTAATATTGAGCTGGCGCGATCGCGTGTCGCTCTTCTGTTTGTCAAATGGTTAAGTTTCATTACAGCCCGCGCGATCGCGGCTAAGATTAATTAAGAGAGTGGTCGGTTCAAAGGAGAGTAGGGAATATGCACGACGAAACCATGCTCGATCTCAAAAATGAACAGATGAAGGAGAGCGCGATCGATCTCGACAGCGCTCAAACTTTATTAGAGCTGTATCTCACGCCAAATTCCCTAAAAGACGAAATCGACGAATTTTTTAAAGAAATCGCCGCACTTCATAGTCAAAGTATCCACAAGACAGTGGAGGAAATGAAAACGGGTACGTATAAGTACCTCAAGGCAATTGATACTCCGATTCTTTATAAGGGCGATTTACCAAAAGATATCAATCTTTATGTGGAAAAACTCGCTAACCTTGCTGAAGGGATAGAAACTTGCTGGGATATCTTTTCTCCTGAAAGTAGAAAATTTTTTGCTCAACTCGCTTATAATTTTTGCCAAGTGAGGGACAATAAGTTTAAGGGATTGCGAGGATTGACAATCTATCTCAAGTTGCTTTTACCTTCAATTAAAGCAAGAGAAAATCTTTATACTAAGTACAAGAAATCGTTCTTGTTGATTCCGAAAGCCGTAGACCGGGCAGTTGAATTGAGAGAAGAGAAAGAAACATCCCAACTATCAGAAATAGCCGCATCATTATCAAAACGAGCAAAGGAAGTTTTGGAATTGCGGCAAAAACTGTTGCCTCATTTAAAACATTTAGGACGCGATCGCGAAGACCAAATCCAGAAAAATCAAGCAGCAATGGCTTGGGCAAAGAAAAGAATGAGGGAAATTGAAGAGAAGCATGGTTGGGGAACGGCAGAGAAGTGATTGTCATGTCTCGTGTAGACCTAAAGTTGAAGGATGTTAGGTTATCGCAAACCTGCCTTAACAATATATTTAAGTGATTATAGAGAGAAATTGGTTATGCGTTTATCCAGCACTGATTTACGGAAGCTTATAGCAAAAAATCACTTAAAGATTCTTGGAAACGAACAGCTTCAATTCGATCCAGATACCCAAATAAGACCTTCTTCTATAGATATTCATATATCCAACAAGTTTTGCAAATTAAAAATAACAAAAGACAAAGAATATCTAGATATTTTAGATATACAAAAAGCTAGAGAATACAATAGTAACTTGAATTTACTATATCAAAAAAATGAATTATCTAGCAGTGAATATATTGAGCTAAAACCCAATGAAGCCGTACTCACAGAATCTTTAGAATGTATAGAGGTTCCTTCGTTTTTATCTGGTGCTTTGAAGGGAAGAAGTAGCTTTGCAAGGCTCGGTATCTCTATTCATTGCACAGGAGACTTTATTAATCCTGGTTATCGAGGACATATGCCCATACAAATAGTTAATCACAATTCAGTGCCTATTAGGATATATCCTTTTCTAAAAATGGCACAATTAGTATTTACTATGTTGTCTTCAGAACCAGATATAGACTATCAAAAATTACCTGATACTATCTATAAACAGGAAACGGGTAATGTCGGAGGCTTATCCTTGTGGTTTCGAGATCAAGAGGTTGAAAAAGTAGCCCTACGTATTAGTGGTAAACAATTTGACCGTAGAACCAAAGAAATGATTGAAGATATGCTTATTCGTAGCGAAAAGCGTACTTTAAAGCAGATGGAAGAATATTTAAAAAGAGCAAAAGTTTGGGAACCAAAACAAATTGAAGAAAAAATAAAAAGATATCAACCCAAAGATGT
Organism: Cyanobacteriota bacterium; assembly: GCA_034189065.1. Taxonomy (GTDB): domain Bacteria; phylum Cyanobacteriota; class Cyanobacteriia; order Cyanobacteriales; family Spirulinaceae; genus FACHB-1406. Next base: position 9,326 of record JAXHVQ010000033.1, on the reverse strand, counting down.
TGAGCGCGATAAAAAGATGAGAATATTTTTCTGGCTTTTTACGTTAGTTTCTGGGGCAAATTTTAGCGTACTGATTCCAGAAGCAGTCAAAGCTGTAAATACAGCTAACTTTCATGAACCAACTTTTTGGATTAGCGTGACAATTTTTATATTCTCATCAACAATATTATGGATTACTTTTGACATTAAATTCATCGGTCTGTAATCCCGGAATAATGTATGATTTTGCCCATACAAACTTTTACTTTTGTCGATCGAGCTGTAAAAAGGTGGGCAAACGCCCACCCACTCAATTTTAGTTTGTCAACTACTTTAATCCTTCAACTAACTGCTGTTTCGCTGTATCCAACGCCGCAGCTAACTGACTGGGATCGCGTCCTCCTGCTTGTGCTAAATTAGGCCGTCCGCCGCCGCCGCCGCCGCAGAGTTTGGCAATTCCGCCGATGAATTTTCCGGCTTGTAGCTTTTTCTCTTTAATCACTTTGGAACTAAACGCTGCCACTAAACTCACCTTCCCTTCTGCGGGAACTGAACCCAACACAACCGCACTTTCGCCTAACTTTTGTTGCAGGCGTTCGGCGGCGGTTTTCAAACTCTCGGCATCTGCACCTTCCATTTGTGCGACTAAAATCTTGAATTCGCCGATGGATTCTGCTACATCTAAAAGTTGGTCGGACTGACTCAATGCCAGTTGTTTTCTCAGTTCGTCGAGTTCCTTTTGCGCGGCTTTGAGTTCGCCTTGCAACTTTGTCACCCGTTCGGCAACTTCTTCCGGTTGTACTTTGAAGCGATCGCTTAATTCCCGAACCACCCGATCGCGCACGTTCAAATAGTCTAACACCGCAGGCCCCGCAACCGCTTCGATGCGCCGCACTCCCGAAGAAATTCCCCCTTCGGAGATAATCTTAAATGCGCCAATTTCTGCGGTATTGCGCACGTGAGTCCCCCCACACAGTTCCATCGACACGCCCGGAAAATCAATCACGCGCACGTCTGCACTATATTTCTCGCCAAACATCGCGATCGCGCCCTTGGCTTTGGCCTCTTCTAAGGGCATAATATTAACGTCGGCCTCATGTGCCTCTGCCACCCACAAATTCACCTGTTCTTCCACCTCTTGTAACTCCTCAACCGAGACGGGACGCGACAGGTTAAAATCGAAGCGCAGGCGATCGAAATCCACCAAAGAACCCGCCTGAGAAACAGACTCATCAACAATTTTTTTCAACGCCGCTTGTAACAAGTGAGTTGCGGTATGATTGGCTTGTAGGCGACGGCGACAAGCGCGATCGATTTGTGCGGTGACGACATCGCCGACGCGCAAGGTTCCCCGTTCGATGCGTCCGTAATGAATGAAAATATTAGACTCTTTTTGCACATCTTCCACGCGGACGAGAAGAGTTTCGCCACTGAGATATCCCTTATCGCCAATTTGTCCCCCCGATTCGGCGTAAAATGGCGTTTTATCGAGGACAACTCGGATTTCCATCCCCGCTTCTCCCTCTTCGACGGCATTTCCTTCGATAAAGATAGCGGTAACAACGGCAACCGACTGAGGATCGCTGTAGCCTAAAAATTCGGTGGGATGGATTTGTTCGCTCAATTGGTTTAAACTGGCTTGTACCGTCAAGTCGATGGTTTCGTGGGCTTGAAGCGCGCGATCGCGTTGTTTCTCCATCTCCTTTTCAAATCCCTCGACATCCACCTCAAACCCCGACTCTTCGGCAATTTCCTGAGTCAGTTCGAGAGGGAAACCGTAGGTATCGTAAAGCTTAAAGGCATCTTCCCCAGAAATTTGTTTCTGTTTGAGATTGGCTGTTTTGGCAATAATTTCAGCCAGCAGCTTTTCTCCCCGTTCCAAGGTTTTGAAAAACTGCACCTCTTCTCTTTGCAATTCCGACTGGATAGCATCCTCCCGCTGTTTAACATTGGGATACACCTTCTCTGCCAACTGAATCGCCGTTGCCGCCACTTTTGTTGTAAATTTTCCTTCAATGCCCAACAAGCGTCCGTGGCGCACGACGCGGCGAATAAGGCGACGCAAAATATAACCGCGACCTAAATTCGATGCGGTTACGCCATCGGCAATTAAATGAACGACTGCACGAATATGATCGCCAATAACTTTGAAGGATGTTTTTGTTTTTTCGTCGGCTTTTGTATAATCAATGCTTGCAAGATTCGCCGCCGTTTCGATAATGGGAAAAATAAGGTCGGTTTCATAATTATTGGGAACGCCTTGGAGAATTTGCGCCATGCGTTCGAGTCCCAAACCCGTATCGATATTTTTATTGTCCAGCGGCGTTAAATTCTCATCGATATCGCGATTGTATTGCATGAAAACCAAGTTATAAAACTCGATAAACCGCGAATCATCTTCGAGATCGATAGTTTTGTCCCCTTTTTCGGGGTGAAAGTCGTAGTAAATTTCCGAACAAGGGCCGCAGGGACCCGTCGGACCAGAAACCCAAAAATTATCGTCTTTTCCCATGCGTTGAATGCGATGTTCGGGAATGCCAATTTTATCGCGCCAAAGAGCAAATGCTTCGTTGTCTTCTTCGTACACGCTGGGAACAAGGCGTTCTGGCGGCAATCCAAACACTTCTGTAGAGAGTTCCCAGGCCCAGGCGATCGCTTGTTCCTTAAAATAGTCCCCAAAGCTAAAATTCCCCAACATCTCGAAAAAGGTGTGGTGGCGCGCAGTTCGTCCTACGTTTTCGATGTCGTTGGTGCGAATGCACTTTTGGGAGGTAGTGGCGCGAGGCGTTGGCGCTTTTTGCTGTCCGAGGAAGATGGGTTTGAAGGGTAACATCCCCGCGATGGTTAGGAGGACGGTGGGATCTTCCGGGATGAGGGAGGCGCTGGGTAAAATTTTGTGTTGTCGTTGGCTATAAAAGTTGAGAAATTTTTCGCGAATTTCGCTGCCGCTGAGGGACTTTAAGGAGTCAGTCATAGGTTTAGTCCATATTTGTCGTAACCTGGGTGTTGTTTGTTATTGTGACATTTTCTTTGCTCTCTCGGCTGACGGTTCGGGAAGGGGAGAGGATTTTCGCGTCGCGAGGAGTGCTGTGGTGCGGATATTTGAGATGGGAGCGATCGCGCGAAGAGCATTATCGACTACAATAAAGAACTACGTCCAAAAATTGGGAATTCAAAGCGCATGGCCAAAAAAAGCATGATCGAGCGCGAGAAAAAGCGCCGCAAACTTGTGGAGAAATACGCAGAAAAGCGAGCAGCACTGAAAGAAGAGTTTCGCAACGCCAGCAATCAACTGGAAAAAGTGGAAATTCACCGCAAAATTCAGCAATTACCCCGAAGCAGCGCTAAGGTGCGCGTCCGCAACCGCTGTTGGGTGACGGGAAGACCGAGAGGGTATTATCGCGATTTTGGATTGTCGCGCAACGTCCTGCGGGAGTGGGCCCACGAAGGGTTGTTGCCTGGGGTAGTCAAGTCGAGTTGGTAGCTCGATGACACTGTGATGTAAGTGGAATTACTGTCCGCAACAGCGATCGATTCCCAAACTGTCGAGGATGAGATCGCTGACGGCGTTGGCGATCGCGAATTCGCTATAAAAACTTTTGCTGAAGTCAAAGGCTTGCATTTCTGTAACAATGGCAATAACCAACGCGCCGAGGTCGTTTTCCCCCTCCAAACGTTGTCGAACGAAGATTTGAGCCGCACGTTTGGCAATAGTCTGATTAACGTCTTCGGGGATAAACTCGCCATCAAGCCAGTCGCGCAAGCTATTTTGGAGCCATTCCCCCTCTTGTTGGGGGTTGCGCATGGGCGGTAAAGTAACGGGTGGAATAGGTTGAGTCATAACCGAATTCTGCGGGCGATCGCGTCTTTAAAATTAAGATAAAAAATCCCAAAGGGTAGCGTTCAATACAGTTGTTCAATACATTATAGGGTGGAGCGTAGGGAGAGGTTAACACCTTCCTTTGTCAAATTGACACTCCTCGACCATCAGGTACGAGGATTCTTCGTTCAAAGACCCAACTTGCTTAGACAGAATTGCTCCAGCCTAAGTAGAGATCGAATCTCCCGAAGCGTTCGGGTCGTTGACCCAAGTTCCGACGTGACCCGCCGTACTCAAGGCACTTTTTAGGATATTAATCGCAGCATTCCAATCCCTGTCTAATTCGCATCCACAGCGACAAATGTGGGTACGAGTAGATAGGGTTTTCTTCACGATTGCACCGCAACTAGAGCATTCTTGGGAGGTATAGGCAGGATTTACGGCAACCGTTACCTTACCAAACTTTTTCCCAAAATACTCCAGCCACTTCCTGAATTGATACCAACCTGCATCATTAATTGACTTGGCGAGACAGTGATTTTGAACTAAGTTTCTAATCCTTAAGTCTTCGTAGGCGACCAAATCGTTGGATTGGACTACGCACCGTGCCAGTTTTACGGCATGGTCTTTACGCTGCCTACTTATCTTAAGGTGTACTCGTCCCAGTCGATTAATGGCTTTTTTACGGTTGGCAGAGCCTTTTTGCTTGCGAGAAACGCGCCGTTGATTAAACTTAAGTCGCTTCTCACCTTTTCGATAAAACCGTGGATTGGGTTCGGCGTATCCATTGGAGTCGGTATAGAACTCCTTGAGTCCTACATCCAATCCAATGGTTTTCCCCGTAGGTTGAGTTTCTATTTTGACCTCAACATCAAGGCAAAACTGGCAATAGTACCCGTCAGAGCGTTTCACCAGTCGCACTCGTTTAATGGATTCCACTCCATAGGAGGCTAAATCCCACGTGCCTACCAACTTAACTCTACCGATACCATTTTTATCAGTAAAAGAGATATGCTTAGGAGCGTGAAGCTTCCACCCCGTCGCTTTATATTCAACGGAGCGGCAGTTACGCTTGAACCGTGGAAACCCTTTACCCCTAACCCCCTTATACAAGGGGGCAAGGGGGTCTTTCTTGCAATTGTCAAAAAATCGAGCAATTGCCGACCACGCACGTTCGGCAGCGGCTTGACGCGCTTGAGAATTGAGCTTGTTGGCAAAGGGAAATTCTTGAGCTAATACCCGACAATACTTGTTGAGGTCGTATTTATTGACTCCTCGATTGTCCATCCAATAGCGCAAGCATTTGTTACGAACAAACTGCGCTGTCCGTATCGCTTCTTCAATGGATTGGTATTGGGCGTGCTTCCCTTTTACCTTAAACTCAAGAACGTACATGGTTGATTGCGGTATTATCCTGTTTACTGTAGCATAAAGTTGCCTGGTAAGGGCGGTTTTCAACCCAGTTTTTCGATAACATTTCATGGAACTTGATGTTGCTGGCATTATTGAGGGATATACCCGGGGATACTTTTTGATGGCAGATGAAAGGGGCGAGTTGGGTTGGTACTCGAGCCGGCAGCGCGCATTAATCCCCCTCGACCGTCTCTTCCGCTACCCCAAATCGCTACGGCGCATCCTCAACCAAAACCGTTTTAGCGTTGCCATCAATCGCGATTTCCAAGCCGTTTGCAATGGGTGTGCCAATCGTGCGACAACTTGGATTTCCGACGATCTCAAGGCGATCTACGAAAAATTGTACCAGGCAGGATGGGCCCACAGCTTTGAAACTTGGCAAGGAGACGAATTAGCCGGGGGAATTTTGGGAATTGCGATTCGCGGTGCCTTTATTGGAGAGTCCATGTTTTACCGCATTCCCGATGGGTCGAAGGTAGCGCTGGTGAAGCTGGTCGAACACCTGCGAAATCGCGGTTTTTCCCTATTCGACGCTCAATTGCAAAATCCCCATCTCGAGCGGTTTGGGGCGCAAATTATTAGCGATCGCGACTACCAACATCTATTGGCTATTGCGCTGAAGAAGCAATGCGAATTTGACGCTCGCGATCGAATGCGCGAATTTTAAGGCTTTGGCACAGCAAGATTCCCCCACCAATTGGAGGACACGGGGACTGACTCGCCTTATCCAAGAACCTGTTTGATTTTTAATTTTTAATTTTTAATTTTTAATTTTTAATTTTTAATTTTTAATTTTTAATTCTTAACTCGTCCAGTTCAACGCTTCTGCAACGCGATCGGCGAGGGTTACGGGATCGAATGGCTTCGTCAAGACAGCCGTTACGCCCAATTGAGCGTACCGACGCTGTTCTGTGGCTTGAACTTTAGCCGTGAGAAAAATCACGGGAATATTTTGGGTAGCGGGGTTCTCCCGAAGATGTTGCCAGGTCGCCGGACCGTCCATATCGGGCATCATGACATCGAGAAGAATGGCGTTGGGTTTTTCAGTAGCGGCAATTTGCAAACCTTCTTGACCTGAAGCAGCAGTGAGAACTTCCCAGTCATTACTAATTTCCAGGCTCAGTTGTGCAACTTCTCGAATATCTGCCTCATCGTCGATAATCAAAATCCGCTTCGCTGCCATTTTTTAGTCCTTCAGCCAGAGTTGCTAATGTGGACGTTAAGTCGTCCACCTCAAGAATAGCGCGATTTGTCTTCCTAAGTTAGCACAGTCAAATGGTTTCGCGATCGCGCCGGCTACCCCCGACTGGGTGAGTTGCCACCAGTCAGCCAGTCGCACGCGCTCGGTCATTAAAATTAGGGGAATGGCTCGAGTAATGGGATGAGTTTTTAATTGGGTGAGGATCGCCATACGATCGCGATCGAGGCGTTCTACATTCAACAAAATGGCGTTAGGTTGTTCGACTTCGGCTAAGTCAATTCCCAGGGCATGGGAATGAGCTGTCACAATGTTCCAACTCGTGGTCAATTCTAAGCTCGTCTGGATAACCTCGCGCAAATCGTCTTCCGGGTCGATTAGCAAAACTTTTTTCGCTTTCGGCTTGTGGGAGTTTGACGGGCGACTGCTCGCATTCAGTATGGGGGCTGAGGTTGCTCGTTCCCCAATTTGGACAGCCGAAGCTTGGGAACAAGCGCCTTCTATGGTCACAAAGCGCAAGCAGTTTAACGGAGAGTCGATGGGAAGAATTGTTGCAATCATCGCTCGAGAGGAAAGTGGAGAATATCTTAATGAAGATTACGATTAGAGTAGCCTGTCAATATGAAAATTCTGTGAAGGTCGGAGCGGAACTGTAATTTTTTCGTGAATTTACCTGGGTGACGTTTGAATTTAGCGGGCAGTACCGCGAAAAAAGTAAAAAAGATTGGTTATTCGTACAAATACTCACAACTGCGAATAAACAATCAGTGATTTCTCCTGCTCGATCGCAGACAGAAGAGAAAACAAAGGTAATAGGAAGTCTTTCTTAAGAAAATCCAAGGTGTCCGTTTTTCTTTGCTATGAATTGGGACACATTTATACAAACAGTGGAAGGGAGCGCTGGATACAGCCTCTTTTGATAATTTTCCCTTGACATATATTGAGAAGACTCGCGCGACCTCGTGCCTCGATCGCGTGGCGATCGCGAGAGGGCATTCACAAGTTTTTCACAATCATTTTGTAAACTTAGGTTCTTAGCTTGGGAAAAAGCGAAAGAATTCACTGCTAGAGTCTCCCAACCCTCGTCCCGATCGCCCCGAGAAGTCCAATCGACCCGGAAGGGATTCGCAGCCAATGGAGCCATTTAATAATGATACCTCTCACTCTCCAACCCACCCCCGAAAGTTTTACTCACCAGCTCGCGTATTACAGCAAAAATAAATTTACAGGAAGACTCGATATTAAAGTGCCAGGGGGCGAGCAATGGAGTCTGTATTTAAATCTCGGCCGCCTCGCTTGGGCGGCAGGAGGGCGGCACTCGGTGCGTCGCTGGCATCGTTACTTGTGTCGGTTCTGTCCGGGAGCAAACTTGAATTTCCCCCTGAACAGACGCGACGAACAGCCCGAGTGCTGGGAATATCATACTTTAGGACTGATCGCGCTGAGAAATACCCCACACCTCGAACAGCTAGGCGCAATTGTCGAAGAGATCGTCAACGAAGTCTTGTTCGATTTGCTGCGCGCGATCGCGATCGCCTCAATCGGTCGCGATGCAGCCCGACTCAACCCCCTATCCGCCATTGAAGCAGAGACAGACGAGGGAGACGAACCGCAATTTGCCTTTGAACTCGTTCCGGTTCAAGGCGTGCGCCCTTCCAAAAGTGGAATGTTGCCCCACATTTTAATGCTGCCTGTGGAAACCGCAATCGCACGCGCCCGTAAAGAATGGCAACATTGGGTGGCGGCTGGCTTAACTCACTGTTCTCCCGATCTCGCTCCCATTGTAATGGAGCCCCTCGCCCTGCGAGGAAAGACAGGTTCCAACGTCTACCACGCCCTCGTCGCAGCCATTGACGGAAAACATACCCTGCGAGACTTAGCAGCGCTAACCCAGCGAGACGTTTTGACCGTCACGCGATCGCTACTGCCCTACCTTCGCCAGCATTTCGTCAAGTTTGTGCAAATTAGCGACTTGCCACAGCCCGGTATCGAGCATAAAAAGGCGATCGATCGCTCTTCTCCCCAGTCCTATGGCGATCGTTCGTCGCCACCCCTGATTGCGGCAATTGACGACAACCCCAAAATTTTAGCCCGTCTTGAAGAAATTCTGAGTTCTACGGGATGTCGATTTTTAGGCATTTCCGAACCCGTCCAAGCCCTGCCTACCCTTATTCAGTACAAACCCGACCTCATCTTTCTCGATTTGGCTATGCCCATCGCCAACGGCTACGAAATTTGCGCCCAAATTCGCCGCGTCACCCAGTTTCAAGACACCCCAGTCGCGATCCTTACGGGCAACGACGGTTTGCTCGACCGGATGCGTGCCAAAGTCGTTGGGGCAACGGCTTTTCTCTCTAAACCCATCGCGGCGAAAAAAGTTTTATCAACTTTTCGCCAATACTGTCCTCATTATTCGGCGGTTTCTGCCTAAGCTCGATTCACTTCGGAATAATGAAAAATGAAAAATGAACAATGAATAATTACGGCTCTTCAGTAAAAGATAAGCCAAAATACAATAAAAAGCGGTCAAAAGGCATTTACCCAGCTTCATCTAAGTATTTCAGGCGTAATCTCCCTCCGTTAAATTCACTTTTCAGCAAGGCTAGATCGGCTTTCTTTGCATTTTTCTGCTTGGGGTTAGGGTGCTTTCTCACATAATTTTTTACTCGTTTCCACTTTCGCCTTTTTTTTTGAGAATTTTGCGAATTCTCTCAGAACTCAGATTCACTTGACGCTCAATTCTTAAAAGGGTCGATAACTGCTTACTGTTGTAGGTTCTCTGTTCGCGATCGCAGCATTCTTTCAAGTATTCTATATCAGCTTCAGTCCAACGCTTTTTCCGACCACTTCTGGGTCGATCCACCAGTCCCGATTTTCCCTGGAATATCCACCTTTTAATTGTTTTTCTCACAGTAT
>JAXHVQ010000032.1:0-49678 GCA_034189065.1 Cyanobacteriota bacterium | reverse complement strand
GAGTTCAGAGTTCACCAGTTATAGGCGACGGGGTGAGCGGGAAACCGTGAAATTAAAGTAGGGACACGGCATTAGGCAGATTAAAGTTCAAAAGAATAACCCAACAAAGCGCCGTGTCCCCGCACATTGGACAATCCAAACGACAAACGACCAATGACAAATGACCAATGACAAATGACCAATGACAAATGACCAATAACAAACGACCAATGACCAATGACCAATAATAAACAGTATCGCATAACCCTTTTAGCCGGAGATGGCATCGGTCCGGAAATTATGTCCGTGACGGTGGAGGTGTTGCGCGCGATCGCAACCCAATACGCCCTCGAGTTCGAGTTTAGCGAAATGCCCATCGGCGGCGCGGCAATTGAAGCGACAGGAACGCCTCTCCCCGAAGAAACCCTCTCAACTTGTCGCCAAAGCGATGCCGTTTTGTTGGCTGCCATTGGGGGATATCAATGGGATAATTTACCGCGCCAACAGCGCCCAGAAACGGGATTGTTGGGCTTGCGGGCGGGATTGGGATTATTTGCCAATTTGCGTCCGGCAGTGATATTTCCCCAGTTAATAGACGCATCCACCCTCAAGCGAGAAGTTGTTGAAGGAGTCGATTTGATGGTGGTGCGCGAGTTGACGGGGGGCATTTATTTCGGGCAACCCAAGGGCATTTTTGCAGCGGAAACGGGGGAAAAACGTGCTGTCAATACAATGGCCTACCTCGAGTCGGAAATCGATCGCATCGCCAAAGTCGGGTTTGAAACAGCGCGCCAGCGATCGGGAAAATTGTGTTCGGTGGACAAGGCAAACGTTCTCGATGTCTCCCAGTTGTGGCGCGATCGCATCGTTCTCATGGCCGAACAATATCCCGACGTGGAACTCTCCCACCTCTACGTCGATAACGCCGCCATGCAATTAATCCGCAACCCCAAACAATTCGATACCCTCGTCACCAGCAACCTATTTGGCGACATCCTCTCCGACGCAGCCGCCATGCTAACCGGTAGCATTGGGATGTTGCCCTCCGCCAGTTTAGGCGAAAGCGGTCCGGGTTTGTTTGAACCCGTTCACGGATCTGCCCCCGATATTGCCGGACAAGATAAAGCCAATCCCCTCGCCCAAATTCTCAGCGCGGCAATGATGTTACGCTATGGCTTGAATCAGCCCAAAGCTGCGTCTACCATCGAAGCAGCCGTTCGCCGCGTCCTCGAACAAGGATATCGAACCGGCGATATCTTTTCGTCGGGAATGGCAGCGGTGGGTTGTCGGGAAATGGGAGATGTTGTGCTGTCGGCGATCGGTAAACAGTAAGAGGTACTCATAACTGATAACCGACAGCTAATTACTGTACAGACTAAGTTTCTCTATCCCAACTGGTAACTGGTAACTGATAACTGGTAACTGATAACTGAAATGACACTGGGCTGATAAACTATGAACCAACCTCGTTCATCCCTTTCACGGCAGTGGTTTATTACCCAGAACAACTGTATCCTCAACCCGCCCAACCGATCGCGCGAACCGGGTTTCTCGATCCTAGCCTTGTCCAAGCCGCCCGCACTATCTATCTGACTTATTATTCGGTTCATCCCGAACGTCCCGATCGCCCCATTGGTGTCGCGATCGATCGACGCAGTTATCGGGGTAAACTCATTTTTGGTCACAAACCGATTCTCCTGCCCAAGGAGTCTTTTGTTCCGTTTCAACACATCGAACCGGAAATGGCTTGAGTTATTTGTCATTTGTCATTCGTCCTTCGTCATTGGTCGCGTGTCATTATTCATTATGGAAACTGTATTTTGGAGTATTGCAACCGCTGTTGTTTTCGCGTTAGGCGCATCTATTGGAAGTTTTTTAAACGTCGTTATTTATCGCGTTCCGGCGGGGTTATCAATTTTGTTTCCGCCGTCTCGCTGTCCCCATTGCCTCCATCGATTGGGGAAGGGAGAAAATATTCCTATTGTGGGCTGGATTTTGCTGCGGGGACGCTGTTTGCGTTGCAAAACTCCTATTTCAGCGCGCTATCCCGTGGTTGAAGCGATAACGGGATTGCTATTTGTCGCCACATTCTGGTCTTTCGATCTCAGTTGGGAAACGCTGGGATATTGGGCTTTTTTAAGTTGGTTGTTGGCATTGGCTTTTATCGATCTCGATACAATGACGCTGCCCAATTCCTTAACGCAGTCGGGATTGGTTACGGGGTTGCTGTTTGCAGTTGTTTTAGGATTGCAAACATCGACGGGAGACGCGCCTTTAATTTCAGTTTTAGCGACTCATTTAATGGGTGGAATTTTCGGTGCTGTATTGGGATTATGGCTGCTGGATTTAATTAGTTTAATCGGTTCTGTTGCTCTGGGGAAAACAGCGATGGGCGCAGGCGATGCTAAATTGGCGGCAATGATGGGAGCGTGGTTGGGATGGAAATACTTGTTAGTGGCAGGGTTTATCGGGTGTGCGTTGGGGGCCTTTGTGGGAGGGGCCGCGATCGCATCGGGGCTATTGCGACGGGGACAAGCCATTCCTTTCGGCCCGTTTTTGGCTTTGGGGGCAATTTTGACCGTATTTTGGGGCGAGACACTTCTGTCGGGCTATTTGAACTTATTTTTCCCCTAACTGAACGATTTTTCACTATTGTCTCTTCAATGCAAGAGTTAGTATAGTTTTTACTGAAGCATCTCAAAAACTTTCCACTTGTTCGAGATGAAGTCGGCGATAGCGCGCTTGGACAATCATATAGATACCATAAGCGACCAATCCCAAAGCCACAAGTGCCAACAAAAACTTTCCAAAAGGTTGCCGAGCTACAGTGTGCAAAATCCCATCTAAACTCCTTGCCTTTTCAGGATCGTATTGATATGCCGCTTCCAGGAGAAAAAAGCCGATCGTTGAAAACACAAAACCCCGCGCCGCAACCCCAAAGCGACAGACTTGAACGATCCACTTTGCCTGATTGGGGTGTAATTCGCTCAAGTTAAGCCTTTTGCGGAATTTAGTTTTGTATGCTTGGTAGAACATATAAAGGCCGACTCCGATCGCGATCGCGCCGCCTAAACCCACCAACCAGCGCCCAAAGGGTTTTTCGAGTACGTATGCCGTCCAGTCCTCTGCAGAATCTCCACTGCCGCCACCTCCCCTTCCCAAAACCAGCCAACCCGCTTGAAAGGCTAAACTGCAGTAGGCTAAACCGCTACTTAAATAGCCGATCCGATTGCCAATTCCTTTAGCGTCCGATCCCTTATTTTCTGGGTCGAGGAACGTTTCTATAAAGCGCCAAAGTGCGTATCCCAGCAAGCCAATACAGATTCCGACTAAAAGAATTTTGCCAAAAGGCTGGGCTGCGATCGTCTTTAGCATACCTGACGAGCCTGTTGCTTTTCCCTCGGTGGTAAAGGCCGCGATCGCCGCCAATAGCCCAATTAACCCGTAAATAATTCCCTTGGTTAAGTAACCCAATCTGACAAATTTTTCAACCACGCTTTTTCCCTTAATTTAAAATAAAAAATCTAAAAAACCGTGAAACTTGCTTTATTTTAACTTATAATTGAAGCTAAGAAATTTAAAATAACTCAAGACTTCTGGACTTCTTTTATTCCCTAAAAACTGGGGCGGACAGAGAACAAGGAAGTGACTTAGTTCATTTTGCCACCGCGATCGCTCTCTATTCCACCCCAAAATCTGTATAAAGCTTCCAAGTCATATCCCCCAAATCGGTCGAAACTTTGCTCGTTTGGGGGACTGTAAGCCAGAGGCTAATAGCTGCTTTTCTCCTCTCCAACTTTCTCCGCGTGCTTACTGATCACCCAGACCGCGTGAATCGAACCGGGTAGCACTCCTAACAAAGTTAGCAAAATGTTAACAATAAACGCCGTGCTAACTCCAACGGTTAGGAAAACGCCGAGCGGGGGAACAAATATAGCCAGTAAAATTCTTAAAAGATCCATAGGAAGCCTCTTTTCTCTCTTGTGTCGTGAATCGAAACGTATTTTGTTCTAGTTTCATCATTTATTACGACCATCGTCCCAAACTCCTCGATTTTCAACCTCCACCTCGGGGAAGATTATTAATAAAAAATCTCTTTCCGTAACCTCGTCCGTTAAGGGACGGAATACGTCCTCGGAAATAGTGCCTCGCGGTCAGTTTTCGTCCAAAAAATTAAAAATCTATCTTTGTAGAGAGGTGAAATGGTATGAAATTCAGGAAAAATCTATAATTAAGGCACCATCCAAGAAAGTGCCGTTTAGAAAGCGAATACAGGAGAAACCATGTTAGGAACATTTTTAACATTACTTGCTACAGCACTCAGTTTATTAGTGGTAGACATCATTTTTAAGGGAGTCGATTTGGCAAACTTCCCGGCTGCAATGATTGCTGCGGTGGCCATCGGCGCAGTTAATGCCTTTATAAAACCTATTTTATCCGTCCTATCTCTACCTGCAAACATCTTAACGTTCGGAGCCTTTTCGCTGGTCGTTAATGGTTTGTGCTTTTGGTTAGCTTCCATCCTGGCTCCAGGATTCCACGTTAGCGGTTTACTCGCCTTTATCCTCGGTCCGGTCATTTTAACGGCTGTCAATACGCTCCTGGGCAAATATTTCATCGAGAAATATCCTCAAATCATGGGTCAAGCCGATGCCAGCAAAACATTGAGCCAGCAGTAATTCACCGAAATTAGAACTGCTTAGGAATGCCTCGAAATTTGCTTCGGGGCAAATTTTTTTGAGTAAATGTCTAATATAAATGCGCGAATGCGCGAACCGATCTAACGTGGAGTGTCTAGCTCGAATGAAATATTTTGTGCGCAAGCATTTTTTTTCAGAGGATTCGCACTTCATTAAGTTTTGGAATCAACATAGCGGCGACTGGCACTGGTTAGAGGACAAACAGCGGTCGATCGCGAGTATTAATCGACATCTCTGGAGGCTTTCAGTCCCCTCGCCAAGCTTCCATTTTTTGTTGGCGCTTTCAGGGGTTATTGCAACGTTAGGGCTTTTGGCCAATAGCGTCGCGGTGATTATTGGGGCAATGATCGTTGCGCCATTGATGGGGCCCATTATTGGGATTGCCTATGCAATGGTTGTCGGAAATCGGCGACTGTTGCGGCGATCGCTTCTGACGCTTTCGACGGGAACGATTTTGACAATTTCGATTTCTCTGGTAACAGCCTATTTGGTAGGATTGAAAACCCTTAGTCCCGAAATACTAGCGCGCGTCAATCCAACCTCCATCGATTTGGGAGTTGCGCTGGCAGCGGGTGCGGCTGGTGCCTTTGCCAATTCGCGCCGCCATATTGCTGATGCGCTGCCCGGAGTAGCGATTGCGGTTGCCTTAGTCCCCCCGTTGAGTGTCGTTGGCATCGGTTTGGCGCTAGGAGAGGGACGGGTAGCGACAGGAGCAATGTTACTCTTTGTCACGAACCTCACCGGCATTGTCTTTAGCGGCGGAGTTGTTTTTCTGTTTCAGCGGTATGGAACGCTAGCGAAGGCGAAGCGAGGATTATTGGTATCTGTGGCGTTATTGTCGATTCTGGGTTTGCCTTTGGGGTTTTCCCTGAGAAGGTTATTAATTAGGGAAAATGTGCGTCGCAGCGTAGGCGAGTTGATTCGCCGCCGCACGGTGACGTTTTCAGAGACGGACGTTCGCGCCGTCCGTGCGTCGCCACAACCCGAAGGTGAGGGGCTGCAAGTCGAACTAGAAGTGGCTGCGCCGCCGGGTTCGATTTCAAACCATCAGGTTCATTTGGTTCGAGATTTCTTAGCGCGCGAGTTAAAAGTTGCGATCGCGCTGGAGGTGCAAGTCGTTCCAGTTGAAGTTCTCCAAGCACCTGCAAATCCGCGCGCGATGGACTAATTTTCGTCTAATTTTCGTCTAATTTACACCAGACATCGTTCTAGAGATTGAGGTCTCCTCGAGGAACAGCGTGCAGAATGAAGCTGTTTGGGTGTTTATTGTACAATGATGTTCTTCGATGCAGCGCTGCCAACACCGGCAGAAAGTGCCAAACTAAAAGGACTTGGAGGATTGCGATCGCGCAGCGCGTTTCGGACGACATCGCGCAGCGCGTTTCGGACGACACCGTGCGTCTCCACCTCCGATACACAAGGAAGAGCAAAAAAGTTTCTTCTCGCTCTTGTCGCAACACAACTGAGCTTGTTAATCGGATTTTCGTCAACCTACGAGTTCTTTAGTCTTGTTTCTCCTCGTTCTTTGTCTGCGAATGCAGCAGTCCAACAGGCTTCAGACTATCATCCCCCCGACTTAGGAGCGCCTACCGATTCTGTAGGTGCCGCCACCCGATAGGCTCTTCGATACTCCTCTAAGAAAAAGGATAGGTTAAACTAGGGCATATCAAAATTAATGCGATAAAATTCAATGCTCGATTTTCTCCCAGCAACGATTGAAGTCAATCTTCTCGTTGCCGCCGGCGGCGCGATCGGTACAGTTCTGTTTGCACTTTCGGGCATCGTTTTTCTTCCTAAGCTTCTCAATTTTCTCATTTCTCGTCTTTTTAGCGATCGCGCTCGCGATGCCTACGATAAAACAGTTGCTCCCTACCAAACTTGGCTAGTTTGGCTGCTGCTTTCCATTTTCGTCGATCTGTTCTTGCTCCTTCTTCCTGCTCGAATTTGGTTAAAATCTCTCGAAACGCCCCTCGCTCTCGCGATCGCGTTGGGAATTAGTTTACTGGGATTCAAGATTTTTCGACAGTTTTTTGATATCTATCTCCTCAATGCCGCTCTTCAAAGTAGTCAAAAGATCAATAGCGATTTTTTGATTTTCGCCAAACTTGTTGCCAACGCAACTATTATTTTAATTGTTGTCATTATCTTTGCCCAAACGCATCAAATCAACATCTTGGGTTTAATCGCTAGTTTAGGAATTGGCGGTGTTGCCGTAGCCTTTGCCGCTCAAAAAACCCTAGAACAATTGTTAGGGGGAATTGTTATTTATCTCGATCGTCCCTTTACCCTCGACGACTACATTCATTTGCCCGACGGAACTTTTGGACGAGTCGAATCTATTGGCTGGCGCTCGACTAAAATTCGGACTTCGGGAAAGGGGAGCTTAACTGTCGTTCCCAACAGCGTTTTGACTCAAGTTAGTATTGAAAACCTAACCGGCGCAAAAAAGGTAATTTCTTTGTTATATCTAACGTTTTATCGAGCTATTCCCGATGAAGAAAAAGCGTTGATTCGCCAAGTCATTCTCGAAAGTACCAAAGATATTTTTGGTATCGACTACCGCAGTACAGAAGTTTTGTTTAAAGATATTATTGATGACGAAAATCAAGAAATGGCACAAGCACAAATTAATTTCTTCCTCTTAGGCTCTGAAGAAGTTTCAATGGATTTGCGTCGGCAGTTACTCGATATTGCGAAACAAAATATTAATAAGCAACTTAAAGATTATGGAATTTCTTTCCGAATTGAAGAAAGAACCATTAATGTCGATTCTCCTATTACCATATAATATTTTTCGCTCCTGTAGTCATTTTTTTAAGGAAAGTAAAAAAATATACAGTAATATCTTCCGAATTAAAATACTAGCAAAATCACAAAAAAATGTTTCCTGAATTCCTAGATATTTTAAAAGAAATTCTTAATGTTAACGAAGACACGCGCAGGTTTTTAATTCAAGTCGGACTTCAGTTTTTTGTTTTTCTCATTTTCGTAATTCTCTCTCTTCTTGCAGGAAGATATACTCCAGGATTTATTCGATTAGTTATTCAGCGATTTTCACCCAAACAAGTATCAGAAATTCACGCCAAACTAATAGAACCACTAGAAGGATTGTTTCGCTTTGTTGGAACCTCTGTACTGATTTCTGCTTGCTTAAATTTGATTCAAGACTATAAAGGGTTTTATGAATTTCTCAGATTTTTTACAGATTTTGCCGTCATTAGTAGTGTTGCCTGGTTAGCCTCTCGACTTTTTCAACAATTTGTTCGCCTCTACGGAATTGATATGATTCGGAAGGTGGGATTGGAAGTAGACGAAATGTTACTGGTTTTTGAAACTATTGCTAATTCGGTTGTTGGTTTTATCGCTGTTATCGCTTTTGCCCAAAGCCGGAATATTAATTTAGTTGGACTATTAGCAGGTTTGGGAATCGGCGGTATTGCTGTTGCTTTTGCAGCCCAAAAAACTCTCGAACAAATATTAGGAACAATTGTTCTCTATCTCGACCGCCCCTTTGTTCCCGGCGACTATATTCGCGTAGGCTTAAATCCCCACACCGAAGCTGTTTACGGACGAATTGAATCTATTGGACTGCGTTCGACTAAGCTGCGAACGGCTGCTACAAGTACGCTAGTTGTGGTTCCCAATTCGATTTTGGCTAATCTCGATATCGAAAATATTACCCGAGGCAAAAAGGTAATGGTTTTACTCTATTTAGACTTTGTTCGGATTTTGGAAGAGCGGGAACAAGCCTTAGTCGAACAAGTTGTTCAAACCAGTACAGATATTTTATTTGGAATCGATCCGGGCAGTACAAAAGTAAACTTATTTCAGCCCGAAGACAAACCCGGAACTCGAGCGAGAGTTACCTTTTTTATTCTCGGTTCGAGCGAAAATTCAATTCAACTCCGAAAGCGACTTCTGGAGTTGGCAAATGAAACGATTTCTAAACAGCTTAAGGCCTATGGAGTCGAATTTATTATGCAGGCACCAACAATTTACGTAGAATCTCCAGTCACAATTTAGCTGTTATATAGCGTTTCTGAATGGGATGTAAACAGCTCCGGTGGAACAACGATCAAATAAAATCATGATTTTAAGGGGAAAGCACTCTATGGCAAATCGAGAAAAAGAAGAAAAGCTTAGAGAACTAGACGAATGGATAAAGAGTAATCCTGACTCACGCGAGCTAAAACGGGCGCTAGCTGTGAAGTTAGTAAGACAAGGAGCAAGCTATGAAGCGATCGCGTCATTACTCAAGGTGTCAAAGAGCTTTATAAGCAAGTGGAAGCAAAGATATTCTGAGCAAGGAATAAAAGGCTTGAAATTATCGTATAAAGGAAGCAAAGGCTATTTAAGCAAATCCGAAAAAGAGGCAACAATCAACTGGATAAAAGCCCAAAGATACTGGGATTTATCCGAATTAGAGTGTTATTTGATAGAAGCATACAATGTGGTATTTAAATCCCCATCAAGTTACTACGAACTTCTACGTGAAGCCCAAATCAGTTGGCAAAAAGGTCAAAAAAAGAATCCTCGTAAAAAGCCCGAAGAGGTAAAATGAAAACGTTATATAGCGCTTTCATTTTGGTTATAAAAATATAGCTTCGGAAGAATAAAAGAATGGAATAACAGAAGAATTCACTCATTCTGAATTATCTCTAAAGCTAGTTTTCCCAACTCAAATGACAAAACTATAGATTTCGACATATTCCTTATGAGGGATGTAATTTGAGGTAAAGGCAAGCAAATTAGTTGTATTGACTTCTCGCTATTATGTTAGCGGCGATATCCCCTATTAGTTTTGTTGGTCAAGACTGTATATCTCATAAAACTTTAACAGAAAAGATAAAAATGCCCATGCAGTATCGGCTCGAAAGCGGCCCGATACCGTGTGGTCGGGTGTGGGTTAGCTGGCTATTCTCGACCGGAGCGTGCTGTATTTTGGTCGCTTTCGTCGATTGGTGTCACCTAGCCTCACCTCATACAACAATATTTAACAAAACGATGCCAAACCTGGAAAGGGGAAAATTTTAAATTCCCCTTTCGCTTCTACCTTAAGATAGAGCTTGAGTCTCAACCCCAGCCCGCCAGTTTCAAGCCGAAGGGGGATGCAAGCAGGGTTTCAAGTCCCGAAACTATTGAGTAACTCGAAGCTTTGTTTTGACCGAACCTGGGGCAGGCTCTCTGATTTGCTGGCGCGCCAGTTTTTTGGTTGGTGCGGCAAGGAAACTCGACTCAAATAAATGCGTCCGAAGACAGTCTCTAGAGGCGAAACCGGACAAGACCCGACAAACACAACTCATTTCAGCAAAGACTATGTTTTACAATCAATGGATAACAATGGGCGCAAGCCGCTCGGTTGTTTTGCTCGGACAACTTGTGGAAGTTGAAACCGACCCGGAAGCCGTAGAGCGAGCTGCTTTGACCTTTAGCGGACCTCAGTTTTTTACAGCTCTCGTCGCTGGCGTACTCCTGGCAGCCGCCTTTCAACTGTTACTGACCAACTTGGGCGTTGCCGCAGGGATTTCGATGGTCGGCGGCTCGTCGGACAGCTCGAGCAATAGCAGCAACGACCACTCAGAAAGCCTGGGCAGCACGATTCGCAAAATCAGCACCGGCGTTGGTCTTGCCACCCTAATCACCGTCGCCCTTTCCCTATTCGTCGCCTGCTGGTTTGCCGTTAGGCTGAGTTTATTTGTCTCGCCTTTTTCCGGCGCAATTGTCGGCCTCGTCATTTGGGCCGCCTACTTTTCGCTCATGGTTTGGTGGAGTTCGGCAACCGTCGGCTCGTTTCTCGGTTCGGTGGTCAACACGGCAACGTCCGGGATGCAAACGCTCATGGGAACCGCAGCCGCAGCCATTGGCGGAAAAGCTGCCAGCCAGCAAGCCGTCGCCACAGCAGAAGCCGCTGCCGCCGCTGTCCGCCGAGAGTTCACCACCGGTCTCGACCCCACGAGCTTCAAAGAGAACGTCGAGGACTATTTACAAGCCTTGCGGCCTTCGCAGCTCGATATTAAATCCATTCGCGCCGAATTTGAAAACCTCCTCGACGACCCCAGCGTGCGCGAAATTGCCAATAGCGATCGCCTCCCCGACCTCAACCGCCAAACCTTCATCGATCTCGTTAGCGGTCGAACCGACCTCTCGAAGCGGGAAGTCGAAGGCCTCGCCGACCAACTCGAAGGCGCTTGGCAAAAAAGCGTCAATCGCTGGCGCAAGAGCGACTCGTTGGGCGACTTTACCCAATATCTCCGTTCGGCGGCGCGCGAACAACTGGTGGGTCGCGAGTTGAGCGATAAAGTAGACGCACTGCGCGACGAGTTGCACCAACAGCGCGAAACGCCCAACCCTCAAGACCAAGCCGCCTCCCAAGGGCTGGCAGCGAGTTTGAGTAGCTTGTCGGGCATTGTCATGGGACGCACCGACCTGTCCAAGATGGATATGGATAAGGCGATGGCGCAACTCAAAAAGCTCCAAAGCTTCGTCAGCGACCAAGGGAACAAAGTGGCAGAGCGCGTCAGCAGCGCCACCCAAACGCCCATTCGAGCCGATATCCAAGAGTATCTCCTCAACGCTTACCCCTGGCAACTGGAATCTCTCGAACTCGAACGGGAATTCCGCGACCTCCTCTACGACCGCGAAGCCGATCCCGCTGCGGTAGCCGACCAATTGAGCGATATGGGGCGGTCGGATTTTATCGATTGGCTGCAACAGCGAGATTTGTCGCCCATTTTAACCAGAGCGAAGATCGAATCGATCGCCAATCGATTGGAAGCCATTCGTTTGGAAGTTTTAGCAACGGCAGAAGCGGCGCGGGACAGAGAAGAAGCGATCGCCACCCTCGCCGAGGTAGAAAACTATCTCCTCGAAACCCCCAAAGAAGCTTTGAGTCCGGCGAATATTCAAAGCGACTTTAAAGGGATTTTAGACGACCCCGATATCGATTACGAGCGCCTGCAAACGCGCCTATCGCAATTCGACCGCCCCACCTTCGAGCGCATCCTCGAACAGCGCAAAGATATGAATGCGGTGGAAGCCTCGGCGTTAATTACCGAGTTGGAAATGGCGCGCGATCGCGTCCTGGAAGATGCCAGACAGCGGGGCGAAAATGTGCGCGCTCGCACCGAGCAACAGTGGCTCAAAACTCTATCTTATTTGCGCGATACCGGAAAGGAAGAACTCGACCCCAATGGCATCGAACGGGAACTCAAATTGTTGGTAGACGATCCCCAAGCGGGAGCCAGCGCGCTCAAATCTCGGGCGACGCGTTTCGATCGCGACACCCTCGTCCAGTTGCTCGCCCAACGCCAGGATACCAGCGAAGAAGAGGCGAATCGTATTGTCGATCGCGTTGAAAATGTCTGGTTGCGAGCGCGTTCTGCGCCCCAGGTGGCGACTCAAAAGGCTCAACAGAAGTACGAGCAAGCCACTACATCGATCGCGGAATATCTGCGTTCGACGGGAAAAGACGAACTCAATCCCGAAGGCATTCAGCGCGATTTGAAACTGTTGATCGACAATCCCAAGGCTGGGTATTACTCCATTAAGGGGCGTTTGGCGAGGATGGATCGCGATACGCTGGTCCAGTTGTTGACTCAGCGAGGCGACCTGAGCGAGGAGCAGGTGAATCAAACCATCGACAGCGTTCAATCGACGCTGGCTCAAGTTGCCCGAACCCCTCGCGCTGTAGCCCAACGCGCCCAACAAAAAGCCCAAGATTTTAAGGGCGCGCTCGAAGGGTATTTGCGTTCGACCGACAAGGAGGAACTCAATCCCGAAAGTATCGAACGCGACCTGCAATTGTTGTTGCGGGATCCGCGTTTGGGGATGGAAAGCTTGCAAGGACGGCTTTCTCAGTTTAATCGAGAGACTTTGGTCGCGCTGTTGTCGCAACGGGACGATATTTCTGAGGGGGATGTCAACCGTATTATTGACCAAATTCTTGTTTCGCGCGATCGCGTGATCCAACAGTTACAAGCGGTTCAAGATCGCGTTCAATCGGCGGTTGACCGGCTGTTGGCGAAGATTCGCAGCTATCTCAACGGTTTGGAACGACCGGAATTGAATTATGACAGCATTCAAGGGGATTTGCGGACGCTATTTGACGACCCTCAAGCCGGGTTTGATGGGTTGCGCGATCGCTTTTCCCAAGTCGATCGCAATACGTTGGTAGCGCTGTTGAGTTCTCGCGACGATATCTCGAAGACCGATGCCGAACGCCTCGTGGGTCAGGTAGAACGGACGCGCGATCGCGTGCTGCAACGGGCCGAACGTTTCCAGCAGCAAACCCTCCATAAACTCGAGCAGACGAAGCAACAGGCACAGCGCCAGGTCGAAGAGACGCGCAAAGCGGCTGCATTGGCGGCTTGGTGGCTGTTTGGAACCGCCTTGGTGTCTGCCTTAGCTTCGGCATTAGGCGGCGTGCTTGGCGTTGTGACTGCCCTCGATTAAAATGCGAACTTCAACGGGTTTATTTAGGCTGTAGAAATTGCCCCATTTCTCTCCTACCCTCCTACCCTCCAGAAGTAAGTTTCTGGGGGGTTTTCTTGTTCTGTTTGTAGTCGGCACTTCAGTGCCGCCAACCATTCATATAAAATCCGCCTTTTAACAATTCTTCTATTCTTTTTGAATTCTCCCTTCGGCGAATTCTTCCCAAAATCGAGATCGTACAACTCAAATAGAAATGTTATATAATCGACACTAAGCTAAATCGCGTTTCTGGCCGCGCGCGATGTCGTCCGAAACGCGCACGAGCGATCGCTTCCCCCTTCCCACTCGCCGATCCCTACTCATCTTAAAGATACCGCTCCTTGAGGCAGAGAAAATCGTGCTACAAACCGAGCAACTTTTACAGGAACGCTACCGCCTGCACCAACAACTGGGCAATTATGCGGGTCGCCAAACTTGGCTAGCACAAGACCTCAGCCTTTCGCCGCCTTCCTCGGTTATCGTTAAGTTGCTCGCGTTCAATCCTCAGATGCAGTGGGATGAATTTAAACTATTTGAGCGGGAAGCGCAAGTTCTCAAATCTCTCGAATTTCCCTATATTCCCCGCTGTCGAGATTCCTTTTCCATCGATGCAGACCGAGGGGAGGGACTGTGTTGGTTTGCCTTAGTCCAAGAATATATTCCGGGAAAATCGCTTCAGCAATTGCTCGACGAAGGTCATCGATTTAGCAAGAAACAGGTGCGATCGGTTGCCGTTCAAATCTTGGAGATTTTGCGCGATTTACAAAGTTTGAATCCTCCTATTTTACACCGCGATATCAAGCCGAGCAATTTAATTTTAGGAACCGACAAGAAAGTTTATTTAATTGATTTTGGGGCGGTGTGCGATGCGACGAAAGTGGAGGGTGCAACGTTTACGGTTGTGGGAACAGCGGGTTACGCACCCCTAGAACAGTTTTGGGGGAAAGCGGTTCCTGCTTCGGATTTGTATGCGTTGGGTGCGACATTAATTCATCTTTTAACGGGGGTTCCGCCTTCGGAGTTGCCGCAACAAAATTTGCGCATTCAATTTCGCGATAAAGTGAGTCTTGAGTCTCGGTTCTTGCGGTGGATTGAGAGACTAACAGAGCCGGATTTAAGCGATCGCTTTAGTTCGGCGGCGCAGGCGTTGGCAGCGCTGGAAACGGGTTCAGATTTGCCCAAGTTGTCCAAACCGGCGAGAAGTCGCATTTGGCTGAGAAAGTCGCCTCATCGGTTGAGTATTAAAGTGGGACAGAGGCCGCGATCGCTAAAAAGCAAAGTAATATTATTCGCGACCTTGATAGGAAAATTTATTCTTTCCTTGGGTTCGAGAATATTTGTTGTATTACCTTTCCTGGTTGGCATGGGGGTAACTTTCACTGCTGCTACGGGAGTTTTATCTGGCAAATTGCTTACTTACGCTTTGCTAATTCCTTCGATTTTAATTCCTTTATTAGGGTGGTTCCGGAAACAATACCGGATAGAAATTCAGAATATGTTGTCTGACCTTCATCAACTCGCGGAACGGGAAATTGGTTATTCTTCAATCATTTTTTACGGCTATCCTCCCCACGCCGATTACCGAGGTCTTGTATACAATTATAAGTTGATGCTTTTCCTAGAATCCCCTTTGCGCTTGTGGGGATTTAGTATTGGTCGCGCGCAAAAACGATTTGTTTCAGACATTCGGAGTATAGAAGAAATTCCCGGCGAAGGAATTATCATTGAAGTTGAACCCGAACCTTGGGAGAAGGAAGGCTTTATGATAGATAGTAAAAAGTATGTTATCGGTCAGCATTTGAGCGAAATTGAAAATCAATGGGTCGTACAGGAAATAAAAGGATGGATTGATGAATTCACTCAAACTCATGCTACAGAAAATGGGGAAAACGAAAACTATTAAAAGGTAAGTAATTCTTTTATAGTCAACAAAAGTAAATGTCAAATCAACTAATTTCAAGCCAATTATTAAATTGCCAAAATAAATATTAGGAGAGCGATCTATGTTAAAATCTCATCAAGTCTTACAAAATAAATATCAACTTAAAAAACAACTGAGTCATAACCCAACTCGTCAAACCTGGTTGGCAGAAGATATTGAATCTCAGAAAAACACCATCGTTAAACTACTTCCCTTCACTCCCCAAACCCAATGGCAAGATATCAAACTTTTTGAGCGGGAGGCGCAGGTTCTCCAACATCTCGACTTGCTGCAAGTCCCGCACTACCTCGACTATTTTCCTGTTGAAAAAGAGGTTGACGGCGAATTGCCGTGGTTCGCCCTCGTCCACGATTATGTCCCTGGCTCGTCGCTGCAAGATTTATTAAAAATGGGCAAAACTTTTGCAGAGGCGGAAGTAAGAGATATTGCCAAGCAACTGCTGAAAATTATTATTGGCTTACACGAATTAAGTCCGCCAGTTTTGCACCGGGATATTAAACCCAGCAATATTATTCGAGGTAAAAATAACCAAATTCACCTCATCGATTTTGGCGCAGTTCAGGAAAAAGCCAGAGCAGAAGGCGTTACCTTTACCGTGGTGGGGACGGGAGGATATGCGCCGCCAGAACAACTATGGGGACGCGCCGTTGCAGCAAGCGATTTGTATGCGTTAGGGGCGACATTAGTTCACCTGTTAACGGGGATTGCGCCGGGAAAATTGCCCCAACATCGAATGCGCTTGCGATTTCGAGATAAGGTAAAGGTAACGTCGGAATTTGCCAGTTGGCTGGATAAATTGCTCGATCCGGCGGTGGAGAAGCGCTTTACATCGGCAAGACAGGCGCTCGGGGCGTTGGAGGCGGCGGAACGCCAAGAAACCGCGCCCAAGGTGCGTTACGGTCGCTTGGGAGGGTTGGCATTGTTGCAATACGGGGTTGTAGGTTTGTGTGCGATGGTGCTGCATTGGGTGATGGTGTCTCGCTATGTCCACGAGGGAAAAAAGAATGTAAAGGAAATGAACCGCGCTCAACAAGCTCATTTTATTAACGAGGGCGAGTTTAGTAATTCGATTTATGAGCTAAATCTGAATATCCAGAAGCCGACGGAGAGCTACAAATATTCAGTTCGCGCAGCTCCTTTTGCGGCTTTTAACTACGCAAACTCTCGCAAAATTGAAATTCGCACTTATATGGGAATTGTGGCATTGAGCGGAACAAAAATACCGGGCGAGACCGTTACAAAAATGGCGATTTGCGAAGCAGAAGAAATAGGAATAGGCTACTTACAAAGAGAAAAACCTTTTATTATGAATGGAACGGTTTACTGTCCTACTGGCACGAAAACATTGACCGGTTCCGATCGCGCGATTGAAATTGAGGGAAAAGATTGGCAACTTGCTTACAAAGCGCTCGATAGCGCGCGTGCGGGTCGTGGAAATCTCGCCGTGGGACACATTAACCAAATAGACGATCCTGCAACTCAAAAAAGAGCGTTGGATGCGATCGCGCCCTACCTTATGACAAGCCAACTAACCGGCAACCTCTGGGAAATGCTCGAGCATCTTCAAGACGAGGGAAATACAACAGAACTAATAGAAACCCTTTTAGGACTTTTGCAAGACTCCCAATCTATCGAAGAAGCGGGGGAAATTGTAAACCTACTCCAAAATGAAACCGATTTCGAAGGCATAATTGAGAGATTGGAACAAGCAGAACGCGATCGCTAAACGCCATGCCCGGAACGAACCAAAATGTGAGATAGTACAAAGATACGCTAACCCTCAACGCTTCTCCAAAATCCAAAATGTCCGATCGCATCCTTTTCTGGCACCGCAACGACCTGCGCATCTCCGATAATATCGGACTAGCTGCCGCGCGCCAACGCAGTCCCAAAATTGTCGGCGTATTTTGCCTCGATCCTCGCATCCTCGAAGGCGACGACGTTGCACCGGCGAGAGTTGCTTATATGTTGGGTTGCCTCGAAGACTTGCAGCAACGCTATCAACAAGCGGGGACTCAGCTATTAATCCTCCACGACGAACCTCATAAAGCTATTCCCAACCTCGCCGCTTCTCTCAACGCCAAAGCGGTATTTTGGAACTCGGATGTAGAACCTTATGCCAAGGAAAGAGACGAAAAGGTGCGAGAAAGCCTCGAAGAAAAAGGCATCGAAGTTAAAACTCATTGGGATCGACTGTTGCACAAACCGGGCGACATCCTGACCAAATCAGCGGGACAACCTTATACGGTGTATACTCCTTTTTGGAAGAATTGGAGCCAACAACCCAAAGCAAAACCGGCAGCGGAATTGAAAGAGGCGGAAGGATTGAGCGAAAGCGAAGAAGAAACTGCTCGAAATTCTGGTGTAATTCCCCTTCCAAAGGCCAAAGATTTGGGTTATGTTTGGGAAAACGGCTTTTTGTTGGAACCGGGAGAAAAGCCAGCGCGGGAACAATTGGAAGGGTTTTGCGATCCCGTAGGGCTCCGCGGAGCGGCCCGCGCGATTTACGACTACCAACAACAGCGAAACTTTCCCGGCGCTGAGGGAACCTCAATGTTAAGTGCGGCGCTGAAATTTGGCGCGATCGGCATCCGTACAGTCTGGCAAGAAGCCTCCAATATTTTATCCCACTGTCGTAGCGATGAAGCTAGTACATCGGTTCAAACGTGGCAAAAAGAATTAGCGTGGCGCGAGTTTTATCAACACGCCATGTACTTTTTCCCCGAATTGGCAAATGGACCGTATCGCGAGCAATTAAAAAACTTTCCTTGGCAAAATAACGAAGAATACTTTCAGGCGTGGTGCGAGGGGAAAACGGGGTATCCCATCGTCGATGCAGCCATGCGCCAACTCAATGAAACGGGATGGATGCACAATCGTTGTCGCATGATCGTCGCCAGTTTTTTGACCAAAGATTTAATTATCAATTGGCAGTGGGGCGAGAAATATTTTATGCAAAAATTGTACGATGGCGACTTGTCATCCAACAATGGGGGATGGCAGTGGAGTGCGTCGAGCGGTATGGATCCAAAGCCGTTGAGGATTTTTAACCCCTCGAGTCAAACGCAAAAATTTGACCCGGAAGGAGAATATATTCGTCAATGGGTTCCCGAATTGAGTTCAATGGAGACCGAGTTACTGGTTTCAGGGAAAATACCTGAGCTAGAGCGCGAGTTTTGTGGGTATCCTCAACCAATTGTAGACCACAAACAGCAACAACGTGAATTCAAACAACGTTATAAAGAACAGTAATAGTCATTTGGTAATTCAGAGTTCCTTGTAAAACTACTGATACACGAGTACTTCTTATCTCTGACCTCAGATTCCCGAATTTTAAGATTTCAACAAGAAGCCTCAGAACAGTGGAATTTTTCTAAAATATATGGCATCCTAAAAACAAGTCAGCGCGTCTACGGCAATTCTCTGAAGTCTTAGTACGCTATTACTCCCTTAAACGCTCGGAATATTGAGGGATCGAGACTTCTAAAAGAGAAAGAAAACAATGCTATGAATTTAGCTGACATCTGCGGTGCTTTTTGACCGACAACACCAGAGCTAACCTCAATAAAGTGTCGTGTGGTTCGAGTTGTCTCGTCCGAAAGTTATAGGGTTTCGGCGATTTGGTCTTGGCCTGCGATCGCCGAAGGGAGCCTTTCTAAATCCTAGACTTAAAATCCTCGCTTAACTTCAACAATAGTCACTGCCAATGTCCAGTCAAGCTCTTACCCTAAATCCGATTCTTCCGCCTCCTCAAATTCTGAGCCAACTGCGAAGCGGACAACTACTGAGAATTGAAGGAAAAAGCGGGACGGCATTACTGATTTGTCATCGCCATCATACCGAAATTGCAGGGCCGGGAGCAGCAGTTGGCGGCTTACTCGACCTGAACTGTCGCCGCGTCATTCCCGTTGGCAAGGTTGCTTTACTCGGAACCGAGTCCCACGAAGAACGGAAAAAGGCATTTGTATTGCGGCAGCGATGGATTCAAAAAACGCATCAAGTGGCTTCATTTCCTGTTCCTTTAAAGCGGGCAAAAACTATTTTAATGATGCTCGAACGGTACTGCGGTTCGGAAGCAACGACTGAGTTACCGGACGATGTGTTGGGGCAATTAGTTGGCGTTCTTCCTAAAACAATGGCAGTCGCGCGCCAGGTTCGCCCAGAACTTCAATCTCCTCCAACTGAAGTTCGCAGTTGTACGGTTCGGTTAGAGAAGTCGGCGCAAGATCGCCCGATACGCGCGACGAGTTCGTGAAGAATTTGTAGGGATGTTTTATAAAAATTATCAAAAATTATCAAAAGAATTTGTAGGGACGTTCAATTGAACGTCCCTACTCGCGTTTGGGCGGCATCGAGCAAGGTTTGCCGCGAGACGCGAATCAGTTGATAACTTCCTCGCTGCCCTAACGTTTCGTATTGGTCGGGTTGTAAGTTAAAAGAGTTGGCAAAAGCAGTAGACTGACTTAATAGAAGAACTGTGGGCGAAGCGTTAGGATCGCCGAGAGACTGTTGAACGAAGGCGAGGGTATCCTCTTTGCCGTAGAAGAAGCGAACCGGACGCTGGGTATAAAATACGAGAGTTGGTTTTTTAAAGCCCGACATCATTAACTCTTCACCGGGACGCTGCACTTGGACGGAAATGGCAGCCAATTGTCGTAAGGGGAGTTGGCGAACGCGATCGATAAAAAAGTTGGCTGGGGTGAGGGCGAAGATGACAAAGGCGATAAAGGAGATGAGATTAACGGCTAAAATCCAGCGTCGTAGAGCGTGTTTCCAGAGGAGGAACGCGATCGCGCAACCCGCTATTCCCCAAATTATCGTACTGCGTATCGGCAAATTCGTCTGTCCGAATAATTCGCCTAAGTTGGGCGCGGCAGCATCGTAGCCAATGAGTCGAGGACTGATGAAGGAAACAACGGCGAGGGCAAGTAATAAGATTGCGTTCGCAATGCCCGTTGCCACGAAACCCCAAGGGATTTTAGCGTTGTCAACGAGTCTATTCCCCTCTGCCTTACCTGTTGCCTCTTGTTCTAAAACCCCTTCTGCCTCAAAATTCCTTCTGCCCTCTGCCCTCTGCCCTCTGCCTTCTAAACTTAATTCTTGACTCCAAAAAAGCGCCACGAGAATAGCGGCGGCGGGAATTAAGGGGAGAGTATAACTGGGAAGTTTGGTAACGGCTGCGGTGAAAAAGGCAAAGATAGCGACGAACCAAGATAGAGCGAAAATACTGAAGTGTGCAGTTCGGGGTTGATTTTGCCACCGAGAACGCCGCCAAAATTGCAGGCGCGCGATCGCGATGGGTAAGTAAAACGACCAAGGGAGAAACCCAACTAAGACGACGAGGAAGTAAAAATACCACGGCGCGCCATGACCGTTAACAACTTGGGTGAAACGCTCGATATTATGATAGCCGAAGAATGAATCGATGTAAGCTTGACCATTTCTCAAAGTGACTAAAATGTACCAAGGAAGTGTTAAGATGAGAAAAAGAATGCCTCCGAAAACGACTTTCATTTCTCGAACAACTTCCCAAAACTTGCCGATATAAATTAAAAATCCCAGAATCGTTAGTCCTGGAATAACAGCACCCACCGGCCCTTTTGTCAAGACAGCGAGAGCGACTAAAATATAGAACGCTAAATACCACCCATTGGGAAGAATGTTGCGAGGTTGAGGTTGTTTTTCTGAAGTTGCATAGCCCCAAAAAAAGCAAAAAAGGGCGCACCCCATACAACCGCTGAGTAACATATCAGAAACGCCAGTTCGCGCCCAAATGAGGGTTTGTAGATTGAGTGCCATTAAAGTCGAACCGATCCAAGCCGAAAGCCAAAGCGATTTTGAGATTTGGAGATTTTTAATCCTAGATTCATTAAATTGTGCTACAGATATTTCCCCTCGTCCCCCATCTCCGGTGTCCCCCCGTCGGTTACTGGTAGCAGTCTTTCTTGAAAACGGGATCGGGTGGGGCGAGCTAGCGGCTTTGGGATGGGGAAAACCAAAGCGGAGAAGGGTAAAAAAGCCAAAAACAACGATCGCGATCGCGGCCATTGCCGAAGGCAGTCGCACCGCCCATTCATTGGTACCGATGAGTCGATATGCGATCGCCATCAACCAGTAGATTAAAGGCGGCTTATCAAATCGCGTCTCGCCATTAAAATAGGGCGTAATCCAATCGCCTGTTTCCAACATTTGGCGTGCAGCTTCGGCAAAGAGGGGTTCGGTTTCGTCCACCAATCCCGTGCTGCCCAAATGCCATAAAAATGCCAATCCATTAATAAAGATTAGCCAAACCATTGAAAAGTACAGGCAACGTCGAGGATATTTTTCAAAATTAGTCCACCACTGCATAATATGAAATTCTTGAATGGTTGCACTTCGGAGACGGGTTTCAGAGTTCAGGGTTCAGGGTTCAGGGTTCAGGGTTTTAAACTCACGCACTCTGTACGGACGTTTTATAAAACGTCCCTACCTCTGAACTCAACTGACGGGGGAAATATCTATAGCATTTTTTGAGGGATTTTATATAAGCTGTTCGGTTTTTAAACGGGGGCGCTAAATTCGAGAACAAAGGCACTCCCGATAGAAGGGAATTCACAACTTCAGTGTGCATCAGCTTAGCTATTATTTAAACTTAAAACCCGAAACCTAAAACCTAAAACCTAAAACCTAAAACCTAAAACCCTGAACTCTGAACTCTGAACTCTGAACTCATATCACCCTCGTCTGGCATTAAAACAACACCATTCCTGGCGCTTCCAAAGGGTAGCAACCGTCCAGCCGTAGGCTTCTAAGGTAGCGGCGACAGGATTCGCCTGCTCGAGCAGAATACCGCTGAGAATCGCCCAACCGTGAGGTTGAACAATTTCGCTCATCTGGGGAATTAAATCGACGATAATTTCGGCTAGAATGTTGCAGAGAATTCCATCGAAGGGTTCTTCGGATAACTCGGCGATTTGTTGAACGCTGCCTTTTTCCACAATCATGCGATCGCCATTAATATGATTGAGTTCGCGATTGCTGTAGGCGGCGCGGACAGCCATCGAATCGATATCAACACCGTACACTTTTTTCGCCCCCAATAAAATCGCCCCAATGGACAGAATGCCCGAACCGCAGCCAATATCGGCTAGGGTTAATTTTTCTGCACCTTCGCCCAACCGCATTTCCAGCGATTCCAAACACAATTGAGTCGTCGGATGGGTTCCCGTCCCAAACGCCGCACCCGGATCGAGGCACATCACGAGGCGATCGCTCTTTTGGGGGGGAGACATCCACGCCGGATAAATCAAGAAGCGATCGCCGATTTCCTGGGGTTCCCAATGCTGCTTCCAACTGCTAGCCCAATCCTCCTCATCGATTAAATGCCACTGAACGTGGGGGCGCGGGAAACCCACAGCCAGTGCATCTTGGCACAGCCACAAGGACAAAGCCGCCAAATCCAACGGCTGTACGTCGCTTTGGTAGATGTAGGAACGCACCAAACGAGAATTCCCCTTACGAGTGCTGGCGGTACCGCTACAGCCAAAGGATTCTAGCCGCCAAAACACGAGATCCTCTGACATCGGATCGCCCAGTATTTTAATTTCCCACCAACTATTGGACATAGGTTTGCCATTGGTCGTCGCGGGTGCGATCGCTTCGCACTCCTTTCCCGCGCTTTTTTTCAGTATCGATCTTTACAAAGTAACCGTATAAGCATCGGAAATTCCCGGAATTTTAACGATTTCCTCCAGCAATCCATCGGGCAGGGGATCGTCTAAGCTTAGCACCATAACCGCATTGCCGCGTACAATTTTCCGTCCCACCTGCATACTAGCAATATTGACATTAAAATTGCCCAACAGCGTCCCAATATTGCCAATAATCCCCGGCATATCGCGGTGCAGCGTAAACAACATATAATTACTCGGCGGCACATTCACCGGGAACCCATCGAGAAGGGTAATGCGAATCTCGCCATCGCTCAACAGCGCCCCCGTCACCGAATGTTCGCCCAGGGAACCGCGCGCCGTCAGTTGCAGCGAACCCGAATAATCTCCCTCCGACGCATCCTTAATTTCAATGGTGCGAATGCCCCGCTCTTTCGCTTCAATGCTAGCGTTGACATAGTTCACGCGCTCCCGCAGCGCATTGGAGAGCAACCCTTTCAAACTCGCCACCACAAGGGGCTGACTTTGGTTCGTCGCCAAATCTCCTTGGAGGCGAACTTCCAACTTATCAATGCGTCCTCCTCCCAGTTGTCCGACTAATTTTCCTAACGTTTCTGCCAGACGTAAATAGGGTTTAAGCTGCTCCATCACATTGGGGCTGAGTCCGGGAATATTCACCGCAGAACGCGCGGGCAACCCCAACAGGACATCGCGAATTTGCTCTGCCACATCAATAGCAACATTCACCTGAGCTTCTTCAGTAGAAGCGCCTAAGTGGGGCGTTAAGATAATCTTCGATCCCAACTCCCGCAGGGGAGATTCCCCTAGAGGTTCGCTCTCAAAAACATCCAACGCTGCCCCAGCAATGGTTCCCGCCTCAAGCGCTTCGGCGAGGGCAGCTTCATCGATAATACCCCCTCGAGCGCAATTAATAATCCGGGCGCTGGGCTTCATTTTCGCCAGCGTCTCCGCGTTAATCATATTCGCCGTTTCCGGAGTTTTCGGGACGTGCAGCGTGATGTAATCGGCTTCGCGAAAGATCAAATCCAGTTCGGCGAGACGACAGCCCAATTGTTCGGCACGTTCGGCAGTGATGAAAGGATCGTAAGCGATAATTTGCATTCCCATTGCCTTGGCGACGGTGGCGACGTGGGAACCAATTTTACCTAAACCCACCACGCCCAAAGTTTTTTTATAGACTTCCGTCCCCATGAATTTCTTGCGATCCCAGCGTCCTTCGCGCATCGATTGATGGGCGTGAGGCGTGAAGCGCGACAGGGCCATCATCAGGGCGAGGGCTTGTTCGGCAGCAGCGGTAGTATTGCCTTCGGGGGAGTTGACGACGACGATTCCCCGGCGCGTGGCTGCGGGAATATCAACATTATCCACGCCCACACCCGCACGTCCGACAATTTTCAGTTGCGCGCCAGCATCGATAACCGCTTCGGTGACGCGGGTACCGGAACGAATCATCAAGGCATCGTATTCGGGAATAATTTTTTCGAGATCTTCGGGGGAGAGGTTCGTTTTGATATCGACTTGGGCAACTTGGGAGAGAATATCAATTCCAGCTTGGTCAACCGAATCAGAAACAAGAACTTTAGCCATAATGGTTAGTGAGAGGATGGACGCTTTTCGCGCATTCGTGAGGGAACAATAGACAGGGGTTGAATGGAGCTGACGTAGATTGAGGAGCTTCCGGCAATGCTCCCGCTCGTCAGGCTTCGCAGTTGCTCGGTTGGTATTTTACCGCAATGTTGCCCCTCTCGACTTCTTACCAGGCTTTGAAGACTTCCTGTACAGAATAATGTTATTAAATTAGAAGAGGCGATCGCGCCGCGCGCTCATTCCATTCAACCTGCGCTGGGGTAGTAGCAGCGAACGTTACGCGCGATCGCTCCCATTGTTGCTCTACACACAGCGTTCTCTTCCTTAATTTGTCAAGATGAACTATCTTATTGCCGTTTTCCCCGATCGCCTGAAGGCAGAAGCCGCTTATACTGCTCTCGAGAAAGAAGGCATTCCCATCGAACAGATGGCAATTTTGGGACGAGGCTACAAAACTGCCGACGAATTTGGTTTAAGCGATCCGGCAACCGAAGCGCGCAAACAAATACAACGTATGGCAGTATGGCTGGTTCCTTTTGGGTTTATTGCTGGGTACGCATTTAACGTCCAAACTGGAATTTATGTGATTCCCCCACTCGGAGGAGTTGGAAATCATATTTTAGGAGGGATTTTTGGCGCAATTGGGGGCGCAATGGGCAGTTTTTTTGTCGGCGGCGGCGTTAGCCTCACTTCAGGGAGTGGAGATGCGCTTCCCTATCGCAACCGTCTCAACCAAGGGAAGTATTTGACTGTGGTTCGCGGTTCCCAAACGTTGAAAGTTCGCGCAACTGAAATTTTACGCTCCTTCGATCCCGAAAATTTGCAAGGTTATACTCAGTAAATTGGTCATTCGTCATTTGTCCTTAGTCATTGGTGATTAGTCATTAGTCATTGAAACCATTCCCAATTCCCAATTCCCAATTCCCAATTCCCAATTCCCGATTTCCCATTTCCCATTCCCCATTCCCTA
Organism: Cyanobacteriota bacterium; assembly: GCA_034189065.1. Lineage (GTDB taxonomy): Bacteria > Cyanobacteriota > Cyanobacteriia > Cyanobacteriales > Spirulinaceae > FACHB-1406. Next base: position 24,361 of record JAXHVQ010000032.1, on the reverse strand, counting down.
ATATCGAATGTTACCAAGAGAAGAATTATTAAAAGGCGTTGACAACCGAGAGAGTGTGGCTCGAGTTATCGATCTCGCCGAACAAGCCATTAAAACCTGGGAAGTCGTAAAGAGCGATTTTTTATCCCCGGCGGTTCTCATTGAAGTGCAAGAACGGCTGGGACGACTGACGGAGGTAGAATTGGTGGCGTGGGGAGGTTATCCCCAGGCAGAACGGCAGCGCGTGGGTTTGGCGCGTCCGGAAATTGGGTGCGATCGCGCGGCGGTTTCTCTGGCGGCGTTGGATATTGCAGGCAATTTCCTCTTCGATGCAGCGACGCACCGCGACTTTTTGGGGGCAATTTTGGGGACGGGAGTGACGCGCGAAAAGGTAGGCGATATCGTCGTTTTGGGGGAAAGAGGCGCGCAAGTTATCGTAGTGCCGGAGTTGGTCGAGTTTTTGGAGACAAGTTTGACAGGAGTGCGATCGGTTTCGGTGAAAACCCGTCCCATTGAGTTAGAGGAGTTGAGAATTCGCCCCCCCAAGAAGAAGGAAATGACGACGGTAGAAGCATCAATGCGTCTCGACGCGATCGCCTCGGCTGGATTTGGGATGTCGCGCAGTAAAATGGCCGACGCGATCGCAGGCGGCGACGTGCGCGTCAATTGGAAGGACGTTTCCCAAGCCAGTCATGCCGTCAAATCAGGCGATTTAGTCTCATTTCGCGGCAAAGGACGCTTGGAAGTTGGCGAAGTTTCTGTGACGAAAAAACAGCGCTATCGCATTCAGTTGACTCGTTTTGTGTAGGACGCAAGGGCGCAATCGGCTTGACTGTCGGACGTTTTAGGGTTTAGGTTCTAGGTTTCAGAACCAATGACCAAGGACAAATGACGAATGACGAATGACTGACGCTAGCCAAAACGACCAAAACACGCTAAAACGATAAAGATTCTTGCAAAATAATCGAGGAAAAAAGCGTGACTCAATACGACGTTTACGGAATTGGCAATGCGTTAGTCGATATGGAATATGAAGTGACTTCCGAAATGTTAAAACATCTCAAAATTGAGAAGGGAGTCATGACGTTGATGGACGAAACTCATCAAAATGAAGTTCTCGAAAAATTAGGCGATCGCTCTTGTAAAAAAAGTTCTGGCGGCTCTGCTGCTAACACACTTGTGGCAATTAGTCAATTCGGCGGAACGGGTTTTTACTCCTGTAAAGTAGCCAATGACGAAACAGGTTCATTTTACCTAGAAGACTTATTAAATTGTGGCGTAGAAACCAATTTAAAAGCGCAAAAACAGCCAGCGGGCATCACCGGAAAATGCCTGGTCATGGTTACGCCAGATGCCGATCGCACAATGAACACCTTCTTAGGAATCAGTAGCACTTTATCAGCAGACGAAATTTTTCCCGAAGCGCTGAAAAACTCCAGCTACCTTTATTTAGAAGGATATTCAGTTAGCTCGCCAACTGCCCTAGAAGCTGCCATTCACGCGCGCGATATTGCACGCGAGGCGGGAGTCAAAACGGCATTTTCTCTCTCCGATCCCAATATGGTCGAGTTTTTTAAACCTGGTTTACTAAAAATCATCGACTCGGGTTTAGATTTAGTCTTTGCCAATGAAAGCGAAGCCTTGAAAATGGCGGATACCGATGACTTTTCAGCCGCACTTGAATATTTCAAAACAATCGCCAAACAATTTGCCATTACCCGAGGAGAACAGGGGTCGCTAGTCTTTGACGGCAAAAACTTTATTGAAATCGCCCCCAAAAAAGTAAAAGCTATCGATACTGTCGGTGCGGGAGATATGTATGCGGGCGCATTTCTCTACGGGATTACTCACAATATGAGTTGGGAAGCAGCGGGTAATTTAGCGTCTGCTGCTTCAGCTAAAGTTGTCACTTCTTTTGGCCCGCGTTTAACTAAAGAAGAAACGGCTCAGTGTTTAAGCGAGCTATAGCATTTCTAAATAGAACGCAAAGTATTCGCGCACAAAATGCCCGAAGCAGCAACCGCTGGAACGCCAATTCCGGGCATCGTGCTATCGCCAACGCGATATAATCCGCGAATGGGGGTATAGCAATTGGGAAAACTACCTTGTCCGGCTGCGATCGCGGGACCATAGGTTCCCCGGTAACGGTTGAGAAAGCGCGCGTGGGTCAATGGCGTACCGATTTCTTCGAGGACAACGCGATCGCGAATATCGGGAATGACTCGTTCCAACGCCTCATATAAAGACTGCGATCGCGCCCTCTTCTTCTCCCGATATCCCTCGTCGCGCCGCCATCCCGCAAACGGTTCCAACGTATAGGCATGAACGACGTGATGTCCCACCGGTGCCAATTGGGAGTCCCAAACCGAGGGGATGGAAATCATGCAGGTGTTGCCCGGTTCGGTTAAATCGCGATCGCGTACGACGACATGATGTCCGGTTAACCCCGCCAACCCCTCCGCGCGTATCCCCAAATGGAGGTGCATAAAACTATCCACCGCAGGCGTGCTGAATGCTTTCGCGCGCTCGGTTTCGGGCAAATCCTCCGGTTTCAACAACTGCGAGTAGGTATCCCACAACGTTGCATTAGAAATGACGATGGGTGCGTTGAGAACGTCCCCACTATGCAAGCGAACGCCAACCGCGCGGTTCGACTCCACCAAAATTTGTTCCACCCGCGTCCCCAGGCGCAACTCGCCACCCCAACGCCGCAAACCCCGAACCAAGGCATTGACGATCGCCCCGCTGCCGCCAATGGGATATTCTACCCCAACGCGCGATCGCTCGCCCAACATAAAGGCAACTTCCGGCGCAATTGTCCCTTCCGCTTTCAACCCCGACAGCAAAAAGCACTCCAAGTCAATGGTGCGGCACACCCAAGGATCGGACACCGTTTGCGCCATCACTTGTCCCACCGACGCACCGACGAGAGGGAGTTGCGGTAAAAGTTTAACCAAAGCTGGGAAATAGCGGGAGAGGAGGAGAGGAACGAGTTTCCAGTCGCTGGATAATTCAATGGCGGGAATTTCCTTTAAAGCATCGTAGAGTCCCAGCATCTTCCGTTCAAACGCTTCCAACTCCCGCGCGCCAAGGGGGGTAATCTTCGCCACCTCTTGGCGATATCGGTGTAAATCGCTATAAACCGGGAAACTTCCTTCGGGGAAATGGTAATGTCCGAGGGGGTCGTAGGCGATAACTTCCAAAGATTCCTCAAGTCGGTCTAGAACCTGTTTGAGGGGGTTTAAACTGGGGACGCGATCGCTCAAACCGCAGTAAAAAGAAGGTCCCGAATCAAAGTGGAAACCGCGACGAGAGAAACTGTGCGCCGCGCCTCCGGGGATGGTATGACTTTCGCAAACCGCAACTCGCTTGCCGTAGCGCGCTAGGAGTGCTGCTGCTGTCAGCCCGCCGATGCCGCTGCCAATGACGATAACATCTAAATTGTCTTGCATCTCGTTGACCTCTCGCCTGGGTTGGGCATTGCTGACTGGAGAGAATTTATTTAATTTTAGTCGCTGCAGGTGAATCTTCAAGTTCAGTTTAAGTTCGACCCCAACACCTGTTTCGCAAGAGTCCTTCTCCAACACTCATTTTTTTTAACTCTAAAAAAAATCAAGTAATGTTTTAAAAACATCGCTCTCTAGAAAGATTAGGAAATCGGATTCAAACAAGCTACAATTGACCGATCCCTATACGATCGCCCCCGATGGAAAACCTTTTAAACTTCCTTCCCGACACCCCATTAGTCTCCTTCACGGTTCTCATCCTCGTCGCGCTCTTCATCCCGCCAATTTTCGAGAAATTTCGCCTTCCCGGATTAGTCGGATTGCTCGCGGCTGGCGTTTTTCTCGGACCCAATGGCTTGCAATTCCTCAATGCTGAAGATGACACGATTCATCTGCTTTCAGATGCGGGCAAAATTTATTTAATGTTTGTCGCCGGTCTCGAAATCGATCTCGATGATTTTCGCAAAAAGAAAAACCGCTCCCTTAGTTTCGGTTTAGCGACATTTGCTATTCCTCTTCTTATCGGAATTTTAGTCGGACGACTATTCGGCTTGGGTTGGAATACTTCAGTTTTAATTGGTTCTCTCCTCGCGTCTCACACTCTCCTTGGCTACCCCATTGTCAATCGTCTGGGAGTTGTTAAAAACGAGGCTGTAACCGTAACCATCGGCGCAACGATTTTTACTGATATTTCAGCTTTGCTGGTTTTGGCAATTTGCGTCTCGGTTCACGCAGGAGACTTTACGCCCCTCAGTTTGCTGATTCGGTTAGGAACTTTAGCCCTTTATTCGGCTGTTGTTTTATTGGGTATTGATTGGATAGGCAAAGAGTATTTTCGGCGGACTGGAGATGAAGAAAGTAATCAATTTTTATTCGTTTTAGCAGCCGTTTTTCTTGCCTCAGTCGGGGCGCAATTAATTGATATTGAGAAGATTGTAGGAGCATTTTTAGCCGGTTTATCGATTAATAGTGTGGTCGGAAAAGGACCGGTAAAAGAAAAGGTAGAATTTGTGGGCGCGACGCTCTTTATTCCTTTCTTTTTCGTAGGAATGGGATTATTATTGGATATTCCCAAATTTGTTGAAACCATTACTTCTGCCTCTGGATTGGGATTGACAGTTGCCATTGTGAGCGGTTTGATTGGCAGCAAGTTTTTAGCCGCGTTAGTTACTAAGTTTTTATACCGCTACACCTGGGACGAAACGTTAACCATGTGGTCGCTGTCTCTTCCCCAAGTTGCGGCAACTTTGGCAGCAGCTTTGGCAGCATTTCAGGCTGAAAATGAATTGGGAGAAACACTGATTTCTGAGGGAGTATTGAATACGGTTATTGTAATGATGTTGATTACGTCGGTTCTGGGACCGGTACTGACGGCGCGATTTGCTCGCAACATAACCGTACCTTCATCCCCGACAGAGGTTCCTTCCCAATTGCAACCGGAAGTTTGGGAAGAACGCGATCGCGGGAGTTCGCTCGAAAGACGACATCGCGAAGCATTCGAGGGACAACATCGCGACCCACACCATTCTTTCACCGTTATCGTCCCCATCTACAATCCCTCAACGCAAAAATATTTGATTCAAATGGGAGCAATGTTGGTTCGCCACGAGTCGGGGGTATTAATTCCCCTCTCCATTGCCAAAGCGCACGTCCACATGGACGAACCGAAACTGGATGTTGCCCTCGGGCGCAGTCGGGGATTCCTCGAAGGCGCTTGCGGCATGGCCCGGGAGTTTGGCGTTGAAGCTAAACCCGTAACTCGGATTGACGACAATGTTGCCAGCGCCATTGGTCGCGTTGCCCGAGAGCGCGATGCTAGTTTGGTGGTGATGGGGTTGGGTCGAACCACAGGATTGCGATCGCGCTTATTTGGCAATTTAATCGATCGCGTTTTGTGGTCGTCTCACTGTCCGGTGGTGGTGACGCGCCTACTGGACGAACCCGTTAAAATTCAGCGTGTTTTGGTTCCCGTTAAAAATTTCACCCCCTCGGAGATTCGGGTTATTCGCTTTGCTCAACTGTTTGCCGAGACCCATGAAGCAACGGTGACGCTGTTGCACGTTTGCGATCGCGCCACGCCTCCTTCAAAAATTGCCGCCTTTGAAGCTAAACTCGAACGCATCGTCAAGGCAGGCACAATGCAGAAGCATCTATCCATTCTAACGGTTGCCAGCGACGATGTTGCCCGAGCCATTCTCGATACGGCGCACTCCTATGAGTTAGCTATTTTGCGTTCGGTGCGCCGTCGCACGGTTGGTGGCTTGGCTGTCAGCGACGTGACGACCCAAGTGCTCAAAAAACTGTCATGTTCTTTGATTTTATTTGGCGAACCCCATCGTTGATGCGCGAAAGGACTACTGACCAACGCACTTTAGGTTTTAGGTTTTAGGTTTTAGGTTATAGAGCCAATGACCAATGACCAATGACCAATGACCAATAACCATTAAGCCGCTTGGGGTTCGAGTAGGGTCTCAAGTTGAGCAATTCCTTTATTGAGATGGCGCGTTACCGTCATCGGGCTCATGCCAATTTTCTTTGCCGCTTCTTTGCGCGAGAGCTCTTGGAGATAGACCAATGAGATCGCGCTTTTTGTCTTCTCTTCCAACTGATTCATTGCCCCATACAGTTCGAGGCGATCCTCGCGCCAAACTTGGCGATTGGCGTTGTTGGGGTCGGGAATCGTATCGGCTAAAGTCAGCACCTCGTCCATTAAATGCGTCATCGGTGCATCTAAACTCAGCAAGCGACGATTGCTCGTTGCCATTTTACACTCGTGCCATTCTTGTACGGAAATCTCGAGGGCGCAAGCCATTTCGCGATCGCAAGGCATCCGCCCTAGCGTTGCGGTCAATTTCTTGCGCACCTTTCTCGCTTTGGCTGACAATTCTTGCCATCGCCGAGGAATGCGCATGGTGCTGCTTTTGTCCCTTAAATAGTGAAGCATTTCCCCGCGAATATAAGGCAGTGCAAAAGAGCTGAACGCACAACCTTGATGGGGATCGAATCGCTCGATTGCCCTAATTAAACCCAAATAACCGACTTGTTCCAAGTCTTCGTAAGGTTCGGCGCACTGGCGGCTCATTTGATGGGCAACCTTCCGCACTAAGCCAATATTAAGTTGGACAATTTGATTGCGCAGTTTGTAACAAGGATTGCGGAAATATGCAATCAAGAGTTCCATTCCACGAGTCCGAAGAGAGAGTGTCGTCATTTTCGTCAAAAAAATCTGAAGTGGGCAATGCGTTTTCGTATCAATCTACACTCATTTTCTCCTCTGGAAATTCGATTGCCATGAGGCTTTTTACTGAATTATATTTTTTATTATTTTGAGTTTGTGTGTAACTACGCAGATATGACAAAGATTTCTTTTTTGTCAACGATCTAGGTCTCTTGTAGCGTGCGATCCGAGTGATTCTTTTAACTTTTGCGAGCAACGATTAAATCAAGCGAAATCAGGCCGTATCATATTTTTCTTTCTTTGTCTGCGATATCAAACGCCACTGATTGTAATTCTCAATGAAGGCTAAAAACTGTAAAAACCTTATGAAGCTCGCGTGAAAATCTTATGAAAGTTGTAGTTAGCTTAATTGTAGCCGAATATTATTCGAGTTGTGCATTAAGGGGTTGAAAAAAGGATCTTAAAAAAACAAGGGCTAAGCATTAGCCCCTGAAATAGCCGATTTTTGCCGTTAAGCTCTCTAGCGTCGCCGAATGCCGACCCCTTCAAGGAACTTCACGACTCTTGCGACTTCTATAAATTCTGACGACATATCAATTGTGTCCCCCCGTTTCCAAAAGCGGCATCTGTAGTCGAAGTTTGGGAAATGGGTATAAGGGGGTGGCGGATAACAAGTGTCCGATTGTCCGATGCCCTTGCCAAGAGTGTAAATATGTTAACTTCACCGAGACAGCTTATTCCGATGCTGGGCTATCGCGATCGGGCAGTTTATACTGCCTGACGATCCGCTTGGCATATTCGGGAACCTGCGCCTCTAATTGTTCGGGGTGCGTGCGTCGAACATAAAGATAGTTGCGCGTAAAATGAGAATCAATGGAAAAACGGGCATATTCTAAGCCTTTCGGTCCAATTCTTTCAATGACAACCCCCATCAACTGCGCCGCCCACATCGGCAGCGTCACGCCCGCTTCGTAGGCAGGAATACTTTGTTGAACCGCTTGTGCGCGATCGCCTTTTGCCGAAACGGGCTGAGTATCGAGTTGACTCTCTACCACATCTAACATTTCCTGGCCCTTATCGTTGCGCGTTACGATCCACTGCCAGCCAAAGGGCGCGCCCATATATCCCACAACCAAGTCGGCTAGGGAGTTGACATAATCGAAGCAACTCAAACACGATGGTGCAAATACATCCTTTAACTTTTTCGTATTTAACCCAAAAAACGGTACTTTTTCGATCGAACCATCTTCGTGCTTGAAGTGGACGCGAAAATCCTGCATGAACTCGTAGTGGACGACGGTTTCTGGCGATCGACTCGTAGTTTCGAGAAACTTCTGCAACCCCTCGCGGGTGACATTATCGACACAGGGAGTTCCCAAAACGTAAAGTTTTTCTAACCCCAACTCCTTTTCCACAGCGCGCAACGCTTGAATTTGGCACCCCACGCCAATGACAAGCAGTCGTTTCATCCCCGACTGTTCCACTTGTTCGAGAACCGAGAGGTTGGGCGAAAGGGTGGGTTTGTTGACGCGCGCTGCCAGCACTTCTTCGGGGGTTCGCGCCAAAACGGGCATCGGTTGAAAGCGGTCTTCTGGGGTATTCTGGACGCAGACGACTCCTTCAACCAGGCCGCGATCGAGCATTTCGCAGGCGATGGTACTGACTATTCCCGTCCATTGCGCCCCTTCAATGGGCTGTTTCTTTCGAGCAGCCATCGTGTTTTGATGTACGCCGAAGTATAAGTCGTCGGGGTTGTCTAAGTCGCGAGAACGGCCGTGCGCTTGTTCTTCGAGTTCGGCGATCTGTTGGTTGAGAAAGGCACAAGCTTCTTTAACGTAGTGAATATAGTAGGTGTCGCACAAGCCGCACTCGCTACAGAGCTCCTTTGCCGGTCGGCGACTGCCCGGTTTAAGGGCTTTGGCTTTATTATGCTTTTTATCTGAAAAAACTGAGGTCATTTGTCCTTCGTCGTTTATTATCAATTATTTATCATACGCGACGGGTCGAGCAGAGATTTGTCATGATTTTTTCCGGTTCGTCGATTTTCGCCAATCTGAGGGGTTGAAGAAATTCTTCCGAAAGACCGAGTGCGACAACCCAAATAAAAGTGCTACATCTTGGAATATGGCAAGAGTTAGCGAGGTTCAAAGCCGCGATCGCGCGACTCCGGCAGAATTCCCAACTCCCCATCGGTCGCATTTTTCTCGAAGCCCTAGAACTAGACCGACCTATCCCAGACAAGTTTCGCCTCGCTCTCGAAAGTGCTTCTCAAGGAGAGTTACCGAACCTGAAGCGGTTTTATACCAATTTAATATGACGTTGCATAGATTGTCTTCCCCTAAATTCGCGATGAGTATAATGGTGGGTTACGCTTCGCTAACACACCCTACTTGATTCTGTGCAGCTTCATGTCAATCTGGTATTAGCTCTTTGCCAATACATTTCGCAGTCTCTATTTGCACCAACTGGCGTTAATTTAGGAGTATGGCGGTTAGTTGGAATTGCTGTATCGCCGTCATTACGAGCAAGGTTAACCAGGAGAAAAAGCCTATGCAACTGCCCAATGAGCCAGAAAACCGCCTGGAGATTAATATTGTGCCGATGATCGATGTAATCTTCTCTATTTTGGCATTTTTCATTATTTCAACGCTATTTTTAACTCGTTCGGAAGGATTGGATGTGTCTTTGCCTCAAGCATCTACTGCCCAATCGCAGGAGAGTGCTGAAATTACAGTAACCATTGATAAAGAGGGCGCGATCGCCATTAACCGCCGGTCTATTGAACTGCAAGGGTTGCAGAATGCGATCCAACAGGAAATTGAGCCTGGAACCGAACCCTTAGTCATTGTCAATGCCGATCGCAGCGTCGCTCATGGTCGAGTCGTGGAGGTGATGGATTTGCTACGACAGTTGGAAGGGGTGAAATTAGCCATCGCCGCCGAACGGTAAAAGGCTGACGGGGTGACGGGGGGACACGGAGATATTTTTAATGGGCGATGGGTGCGGATTTTATCTGAAACGAGCGATCGCGGTGTATTAGGGTTGCTTAAAAATTAAAAATTAAAAATTAAAAATTAAATACAATTCCCCCCTGCTCCCCCTGCTCCCCCTGCTCCCCCTGCTTCCCCTGCTTCCCCTGCTCCCCTGCTCATCACAACACTTATTCAGCAAACGCTATATAATGGACAACCTATTTCGCCCAAGTGCTTATAACAAATCTTTACTCCCATACTGCGGGAAGACCAAAAATTGTAATAAACTTGGGCAGAACAATTTTTGACAGACTATTTGTATTTTGGGGATTCTACCCGTGGGAAGAAAACTATCTCAACCCAAACTGTTTAAGTTTCTTGGGGGGGGGACTATAGCAGCAGCTCTCAATTTAGTCCTGGTTTTTTGGATGATTGAAAAACTAGGGTTCAATACTCCCTTTTTAAGGAATATTGCTAATGTAGTTTCGATTGAAATTTCTCTATTGTTTAGTTTTTTTATTTACAGGGTTTGGGTTTGGCCGGGAGGTGTTTGGGCGATTCGCGAAGTTTTATTGCGACAAATTCCTTTATATCATATTTCTGCGGGAAGTGCTGTTATTGCTCGCATTTTCTTTGTTTTTCCAATTTTAGATTGGTTGAAAGTCAATTATGCTGTTAATACTTTAATTGGCGCAGCTTTGAGTGCGGCTATCAACTATATAATCAGCGATCGCTTAGTTTTTAGAAACCAGAATAGTCGCTATTTTTCCCAAGCAACAGCAGATTTGCCCGAAATTGACTATCCCGAGGGATTAGCGCCTGCTCTCGAAAAGCATCCTCAAGGAGAAAGTTTGCGTGGCGAAGATAGCAATCTTGAAAAAATGAGTCAAATTAAGCTGCTTTCTATTGTAATTCCTGCTTATAACGAAGAAGGGTGTATTGTTCAAACAGTGCGCGCGATCGCGGAAACCCTCGAACAAGAACGTATCGCCTATGAAATTTTGGTTGTCAACGATAGTAGCCGCGATCGCACGGAAGAATTACTACAACAAATCTCCGAAGAAAATTCAAAGGTGCGCTATATCAATAACCCCCATCCCAACGGTTTTGGCTTTGCCGTTCGTTGCGGTTTAGAAAACTTCCAAGGGGATGCTGTTGCAGTTGTAATGGCAGACAGTTCTGATTCTCCCGACAATATAGTCGATTACTACAACAAGCTGCGAGAAGGCTATGATTGCGTATTTGGTTCTCGGTTTATCCGAGGCGGAAAAGTCATTGACTATCCCACTCATAAACTGATTGTGAATCGCTTAGCTAATTTATTTATATCGACTTTGTTTGGATTAAAATTCAATGATACAACCAATGCGTTCAAAATGTATCGTCTAGAGGTAATAAAGGGGATTTCGCCTCTACTATCCCATCATTTTAACTTAACTGTTGAAATGCCGCTAAAAGCAATCGTACGAGGATACTCTTACACCACCCTTCCAATTACTTGGCGGAACCGCGCCACCGGAATTTCTAAATTGAAGATTAAAGAAATGGGAAGTCGATACTTATTTATTGTCCTTTATATCTGGCTAGAAAAGTATCTATCCCGAGGCGATTACGTTCGCAAAAGTCCACCTTCGCTAGCAACAAGGAGTCAGTCGCGATGAGTCGAAGCGTTTTAATTACGGGAGGAGCGGGTTTTGTTGGCAGCACTCTCGCGTTGGGACTTTTCCAACGCTACCCTCACTGGAAAATTACTGCATTCGACAATTTGAAGCGGCGAGGATCTGAATTGAATTTACCTCGTCTTCAACAAGCAGGTATCCAGTTTATTCACGGCGATGTTCGCAATGCAGAAGACCTCGATCCTGCCGTCCTGCAACCCGATTTAATTTTAGAATGTTCGGCAGAACCTTCTGTTTTAGCAGGTTATAGTTCGCCTGGTTACGTTTTGCAAACTAACCTAGTGGGAACAATAAATTGCTTAGAACTGGCAAGAAAAACCCAAGCAGACTTTATTTTTTTGTCCACCAGTCGCGTCTATCCTATTCCTCGGCTTAAAGTATTACAATTCACAGAAAAAGAAAACAAATTTGAACTATTAAAGACTCAATCCTTGCCCGGTGCATCGAGAGAAGGAATCTCAGAAGAATTTCCTCTAGACGGCGTTCGATCTCTTTACGGCACGACTAAATTAGCATCAGAATTGCTAATTGCAGAATATGCCGATGCCTATGGATTTAAAACCTTAATCGATCGCTGCGGCGTTCTTACCGGTCCCTGGCAAATGGGAAAAGTCGATCAGGGAATATTTGCGTTATGGATGGCTTTCCATTACTTTCAGAAGCCTTTAAAATATATTGGCTATGGCGGAACCGGAAAACAAGTTAGAGATTTTTTACATATTGCAGATTTACTCGATTTAATTGACATTCAAATTCAAAACTTGGAGCAGTTGCAAGGACAAACATTCAATGTGGGCGGTGGGGCGAACAATGCGCTTTCGCTATATGAAACAACACAATTTTGTCAAGAAATTACCGGCAATCAAGTAAAAATCACTCCAGTTCCAGAAGTTCGAGCAGGAGACATTCCGATTTTTGTTACTGACTCCCGAAAAGTAATAGCAGCGACAGGATGGCGACCTCAAAGAGATGCTAAAATGACGCTGACTGATATTTATCAATGGATTCACGAATCTAGAGATCGAGTTAGTTCGATCTTTATATGAAAACAAGAGAGCGAACTTTTCCTGTGTCTGCTGTCTTGGACTTTCAGTTTTAGATATTTCAGCGGCAGAGGTGCGTTACGCTGCGAAGAGCACACCCTACAGATATGGACTTTGCGTAAGTCCTATTTAGGGATTGCTGAATGTAGTGTTGGATGAGCAGGGGGAGCAGGGGAAGCAGGGGAAGCAGGGGGAGCAGAGGGAGCAGGGGGAGCTAGTACATTTGAGGCGATCGCAGTGCGCCGAACAGAAATGAATTTTTCCCGCCGAAGAGCGAAGATTTAAGCAATCCTGATACATCTCGATCCCATTGATTAATAGGGTTTCAACTTTGTGCAGCAAGCCCTATTTAAGAAGTTTTTCTAGTCTGTCTTCTTACTCTGACTTGAAACTAACGACGAACTATAGCGTTGACCAATGAAATGTAAACAGTAGAAGAATATTACATACTTTTAACAACTCCTCAAAGCCTCTTCCATTCTTCCATTCTTCCATTCTTCTATTCTTCCATTCTTCTATTCTTCTATTCTCTCGTCAGAGGAGTCATAAGGAAGGGGTTTGGGCGAAGCGCGATCGCGCTTGGGCTGTTCCTCATGTTCCTCCAACACCTCCTCCCCAGCGGACTCAGAAGCCTTGAATAGATGTTTGAGTTGTTCGAGGGAGTCCTCAAATGCTTCCGTTGCCGAATGGCGCAGGCGCGATCGATCGTCGTTCATCTCAACCTCCAAGAACGGAATGCTTTTGCCTCTTCCCAAAATTTGCTGCTAAATTCCTCCCGATCCTAACTTAACGGGCGCGATCGCGCGAAATTCGCCTTCCCCAACATTTCAGCAGATTGGTGAAGAACATCCGACTAAACTTTGAGATAATGAAGATTGGTCGCTCCCGCCACAAGGGACACCACATAGTTTAAGTTTTAATGTAACAACGGCGGATCGAACATGGATTTTGATTACGATTTGGCAATCATTGGTGCGGGTGTAGGCGGACACGGCGCAGCCTTACACGCAGTGAAGTGCGGCTTGCGGACGGCAATTATCGAAGCCGAAGACATGGGCGGAACCTGCGTTAACCGGGGGTGTATTCCCTCGAAGGCGCTGCTAGCCGCTTCGGGGCGAGTGCGAGAATTGGGCAACAGCAGCCATTTGGCAGAAATGGGCGTGCAGGTAAGCGATGTATCCTTCGATCGCGCGGCCATTGCCAACCACGCTAACACTTTAGTTGGGAAAATTCGCTCCGATCTCACCAATAGTCTCAAACGGTTGAATGTAGAAACCATCCGAGGATGGGGTAAAATTGTCGCACCGCAAAAAATCGCGATCGCTACAGAAGGGGGCGAAAAAACCATCACCGCCCGCGACATCATTCTGTCTACCGGTTCGGTTCCCTTCGTCCCCCCAGGAATCGAACTCGATGGCAAAACCGTCTTTACCAGCGACGATGCCTTAAAACTCGAAACCATTCCCCCGTGGATTGCCATTGTAGGAAGCGGCTATATCGGCTTGGAATTTTCCGATATTTACTCGGCCTTGGGCGCAGAAATTACCATGATTGAAGCCCTCGATGTCCTCATGCCGGGATTCGATCCCGAAATCGCCAAAATCGCCCAGCGCGTCCTCATCAACCCCCGCGATATCGAAACTTACACTGGAACGCTGGCGAAAAAAGTGACTCCCGGTTCTCCGGTGGTTATCGAACTGGCCGACGCGAAAACCAAGGAAACGGTGGAAGTGTTAGAAGTGGATGCCTGTTTAGTCGCCACCGGGCGCATTCCAGCAACGAAGAATTTAGGCTTGGAAGCAGTTGGGTTAGAAACCGATCGCCGGGGTTTTATTACCGTTAACGATAAAATGCAAGTGTTGCTCGAAGGCGAACCCCTCCCCCACCTTTGGGCTATTGGCGATGCAACGGGCAAAATGATGCTCGCCCACGCCGCTTCCGCCCAAGGAGTCGTCGCCGTGGAAAATATGTGCGGGCGAGAGAAAACCATCGATTACCTCAGCATTCCCGCCGCCGCGTTTACCCATCCCGAAATTTCCTATGTGGGGCTGAACGAGCTAAGCGCGCGCGAGTTGGGGAAAAATGAAAGTTTTGAGGTAGGGACGGTTAAAACCTACTTCAAGGGCAATTCCAAGGCGTTAGCGGAGGGAGAAACCGAGGGGATGGCTAAGGCGATTTATCGTCAAGATACGGGAGAATTGTTAGGAGTTCATATTATTGGGATGCACGCCGCCGATTTAATTCAAGAAGCCGCCAACGCGATCGCGAACCGCCAAAGTGTCAAAGACCTGGCATTTAATGTCCACACCCATCCCACCCTTTCTGAGGTTCTCGACGAGGCTTATAAGCGAGCCAAAGTTTAGGTTTTAGGGTTTAGGTTCTAGGTTTTAGGTTCCGATCCACCACCTGCCCAATTCCCAATTCCCAATTTCCCATTCCCAATTCCCAATTCCCTAATTCCCAAAAATGCAAATCCGAAGACGACCGCCCAGTCCAGCCGTAAACATGGAAGTCATGCGCTTTCAAGTGCCAATCCCCGATGCCGAACCGCGCAATATCCTCGAGGAGATTGTTTGGTATAAAGAAAGAGAAGTTGAGGTGCTGCGCGATCGCCTGCCTTTGGTCAAATTGCGCCAACAAGTCCAAAACACACCTCCCCCCCGCGACTTCCTCGGGGCGTTGCGCAATTCGGCTCGCCAACCCGCCCTCATCGCCGAAGTTAAAAAAGCGTCCCCCAGTAAAGGAGTGATTCGAGAAGACTTCGACGCGATCGCGATCGCCCAAGCTTACGCCAAAGGAGGAGCCAGTTGCCTTTCAGTCCTCACAGACCGCAAATTCTTTCAGGGAAGCTTTGAAAACCTAACGGCAGTGCGGGCTGCCGTTGACTTACCCCTTTTGTGTAAGGAATTTATTATTTATCCTTACCAAATTTATCTGGCTCGGGCGCGAGGAGCCGATGCCGTGCTGCTTATTGCCGCGTTGTTAAGCGACCTCGATCTGCGCTACTTTCTCAAAATTGCCTTAGCTTTGGGCTTGACTCCGTTGGTTGAAGTTCATAGTTTATCGGAATTGGATCGCGTCTTGGGGCTAGAAGGCGTTAGGCTAGTGGGAATTAATAACCGCAATCTCGAGGATTTTTCTGTGAATTTAGCCACGACTTGCGAATTGCTGAGCCAGCGGCGCGATCGCCTCGAGGAACTGGGAATTCTCATAACGAGCGAATCGGGACTGCATACAGCCGCCGATTTACAAACCGTTAAAGCGGCGGGATCCCGAGCGGTTTTAATTGGCGAATCCCTCGTTAAAGCTCCCGACCCCCAAAGCGCGATCGCCGACTTGTACGCCAGTGCAACATCAGCTTAAACTCCCAACGCAATGGCTTAACTCATGAATCTTCTTTTTTGGGACTTCTCGATCGTGCCATTGGCAATACTCCCACGGACATTCCTACGGACATTTCCTAAAGCATCGCGATCGCGCGGGCGCATTTACGCGAACTTGTGACCTAAATCGCTGCGAGGGGCTCGACCCCTCTGGTATACTCATAACTCTTAGCTCGGTGTCGCACTTTTATGGATCGAATCCCTCTCCCCTCCCATATTCACTACGAACTGCTTCTCCAGTTGCTCGAGCGGCAAACCCTCTTTGCCTCCCATCAAAATCCAGCCCTGAGAGAGCAAGTGCAACAAACCATCGCGACGCTGCGCAAAGCTCTCGCCCAACAAAAACAGTTGGAAGCGGCTTGCACGCAGTTAAATATTCCCTACGAGTACCGATGGTCGCTCAACAGTCCGAGCGTCGGCACAGAAGCGGTTCCCAACGGCACGTCCCCGTCGCAAAAGCCAACATCCTAGTCCGCTTTTTTTCGCGGCAAGGGCGGACAATGGCTTTCGGATTGCCGACAAAATCGTGCAGCCCGAAAGCCTAACAGTCAAAGGTATAGCAGTAAGCAATCGGCGATCGGCAGTCAGCCATCAGCGAAAAGATTACTATCTCTAGCTTTGGTGCTGGTGGGAATGTCCTAACCCAAGTCCGTAGTGCTATAAAAGAAAACCGAAGTTTTTCAGACGGCGAAAAACTCCTCCGTCGCCCGAACCAGCTCCTTCGCAGGAGTAAAGATTGCCCGGGCATAACGCAATACAATAGGATTGAATATTGTTGCTTCGCGGATGAGATAGAGCGCGATCGCTTGTCCCTTCCACAGCAGCTTACTCAATCGCGGCATCTCGCCAATATAAGGGAGGATATAGGTAGCATGGACGGCAAACAGATGTTAATGATTCCGGGGCCAACGCCCGTCTCCGAAGCGGTACTGCGGGCAATGGCGCAACATCCCATCGGCCACCGCAGCCCGGAATACGGCAAAATCCAGGCGGAAGTGACAGAAAATTTGAACTGGCTGCACCAAACTCAGCACAACGTTCAAATGCTAACCGTTAGCGGCACCGGCGCAATGGAAGCCGCGATTATTAACTTTTTAAGTCCCGGCGATCGCGTCCTGTGCGGCTGTAACGGCAAATTCGGCGATCGCTGGGCGGAAGTCACCGAAGCCTACGGCCTAGAAACCGAAAAAATTACCGCCGAATGGGGAAAACCCTTAGACACCGAGCAATTTCGCGAAAAACTCGAAGGCGATCGCGAAAAAACCATAAAAGCCGTCATTCTCACCCACTCGGAAACCTCCACCGGCGTACTCAACGACCTCGAAACCATTAACAAGCACGTCAAAGCCCACGGCGAAGCGCTGATCGTCGTCGATGCCGTCACCAGTTTGGGAGCCTATCCCCTCCCCATCGACCAGTGGAATCTCGATGTCGTCGCCTCCGGTTCCCAAAAAGGCTACATGATTCCCCCCGGACTGGGATTTGTCGCCGTCGGCCCCAAAGCCTGGGAAGCTTACAAAACCGCCAAATTGCCCAGGTATTATCTCGACTTAGGCAAATATCGCAAAGCCACCGACAAAGACTCCTCCCCCTTCACCCCCCCTGTCAACCTGGTATTCGGTTTGAGAACCGCCCTCCAGATGATGAAAGCAGAAGGTCTCGACAACATCTTTGCCCGCCACCAGCGCTTAAAAGACGCAACGCGCGCCGCAGTTCGAGGCTTGGGACTCGCCCTTTTCGCCCCCGACGAAGCCGCCAGTACCGCCGTCACCGCCGTATTGCCAGGGGAAACCGACGCAGAGCAAATTCGCTCGCTCCTTAAAAAACGCTTTGACATCGCCCTCGCCGGAGGACAAAATCACCTCAAAGGGAAAATCTTTCGCATCGGCCACTTGGGTTTTGTAAGCGATCGCGATATCCTAAGCGCCATCGCCGCCCTCGAAACCGTTCTCGTCGAACTGGGCTACGAAGGTGCAACATCGGGAGCCGGTGTCGCCGAAGCCGCTCGAGTCTTGGCAAAGGGCTAAAACGAAACCTCCCCGTTACCAATAGCGAAAACCCAAAAACCCTGATAGTCTGAATAGCGGAGGACTGAGAAGCAAGTAGCAAATATGGGACTTACGCGGCGAAATTTTTTGCAACAGGCTGGGTTCGCACTGTTAGCATTAGGC
This sequence comes from Cyanobacteriota bacterium, assembly GCA_034189065.1. GTDB lineage: Bacteria > Cyanobacteriota > Cyanobacteriia > Cyanobacteriales > Spirulinaceae > FACHB-1406. The sequence continues at coordinate 6,450 of JAXHVQ010000032.1, read as the reverse complement.
TCGAACCCACCTTCAGCCAGTGCTTCAAACCTAGCAGCCTCCCCGGAGAATTCTTACCTGCAAGGGCTCTCGAAAGCAAACGGTCGGAAACTGGCTCTTTTGGTAGGAATCGATCGCTACCCAAAGAGCAAAAATTTAAGCGGTTGCATCACAGATGTGGAATTGCAGCGAGAACTCCTCGTTCAACGCTTCGGCTTTGCCCCCAGCGACGTGCTAGTGCTAACGAACCAACAGGCAACGCGCGAAGGCATTGAAACCGCCTTTGTCGAACATTTGAGCGAACAAGCCAAAGCGGGCGATACGGTGGTTTTCCACTTCAGCGGTTACGGGAATCAGGTTAACCTCCCTGCCGCCGGAGACAAAGAAACATCTCCGCCACGACAAACGAGGAGTTTATTGCCCTTTGACGGATTAATTTCCACCAAAGAAGAACCGGCGCGCAACGATATGTTGCTGGAAACGTTGATGCTTCTGGCTCAATCGTTAGAAACGCAACAGGCGACATTTATTCTCGATACGAGCTATCAGACTGGGGGTCAAGTGTTGCAAGGAAACTTGCGATCGCGTTCCCCCCTCATTGCCGTCGCTTCCCATCCCAACCCCCAAGAACTCGCTTTTCAAGAACAGCTCAAAGGTCGTTCCGATCGCGCGCGCAAGCTGTTAGAACGGGGGAAGGTTCCATTAGGGGCGTGGTTATTAGCCGCAACCGGACCGCAAATGGCCCTCGAAGGGCAGTGGGATGGTTTTAGGGCGGGGCTATTTACCTACGCCCTCGTGCGCTCCGTATGGCAGGCAACACCGCCCATTACCCTGTATACGACTCTCGCTCGCACGGCGGAACAGATGGGGCAATTTTCCGCTCAGCAGCCCCAACTTCAAACCAGTGGGAAGTTGAAAGGTCGCCCTTTGACGTATTTTGCCTCTCCTACAGCAGCGAGGGGAGCCGAAGGCGCGGCGATCGCGATCGAGGATAAGAATACAACGTTGAAAGTGCAACTCGCCGGACTGTCGCCAGCGGTTCTCGAAGCCTATCAGCCTAACTCCCGCCTCTCCCTCTCGTTGGAAACCAGCCCGGAAACCGAAGCGAAAGAAGTCGCACAACTGCAACTTCGCTCCCGCGAGGGATTGACAGCGACGGCAAAAGTTCTGGGCGAACCGCTGCCGGAAGGTTTTCAACTTCAACCGGGACTTTTGGTTCGAGAAACGATTCGCGTCTTGCCGCGTAACGTGGGTTTGCGAGTGGCCCTCGCTGGGAATTTGGAGCGAATCGAGCGGGTGGATGCCACCAGTGCTTTTTCTAATATTGCTGCGGTGTCGAGCGTTGTGCCAGCAGGGGAGGGAGGCGCGGATTGTTTGTTTGGCAAGAATATCAAACGGGCTTCTGTGGGTAAAACCAAAGAGGAGAAAAGCGGTACAGCTTCCTCAGAATCGACGGCACGGGGGTACGAGTTATTTTCGGTGGGACAGGTTGCGGTTGCGAATACTGCGGGAGATCCAGACGAGGCTATTGCCTTAGCAGTCGAGCGCTTGACTCCCAAGCTGAAAGCGCTTCTGGCGATTAAGTTGTTGAATTTAACCCTCAACGAAGGGTCGTCTTGTCTGAAAGCGCGCGCTCGGTTGGTAGCCCTCGAGCCGGTTCCCAAAATTCCCATCGAACGGGCAACAGGGCGATCGCAGCGCCTTCTTTCAGTGGATGAAACGGGTGCTGGAACCAATTCTACGCCATCGAGTGCCGCTATTCCTCGCTTGACGGCGGGCAGTCGCATTCAGTACGGCGTGGAAAATGGCGGCGACAGTCCCCTTTATGTGATGGTATTCGGTATTGATGCGTCGGGACGCGCGATCGCGCTCTATGCCCAAGCCTCCGACGGCAATACCCTTAAACCGGTACAAGTTGAAAGCCAACCGGGAAACACCTTAACCCTTCCTCGAAGTCAGAATTCGGATTGGAGGACGGGCGATACTCCTGGTGTAGCGCAGATGTATTTGCTGGTTTCGCGATCGCCGTTTGCGAAAACGCTGAAAGTTCTCAAGAATGCGTCTTATCCCCAAGCAGCGGGAGAACAATTGCAGGAGCTGCGCGATCCTTTGGAGGTGGCGCGATCGGTATTGCAAGATTTACACGAGGCGAGTGCGGTTTCAACCGACGTACTGGGATCGGCTTCGGAGGTTTATGGGTTTGATGTGAAGGCTTGGGCGACCTTTAGTTTTGTCTATGAAGTTGTGCAGGGCTAACTTCAATCCTCTTCTTTTAAGGAGAGGTAATTATTCATTGTTCATTATTCATTATTCCGAAGTGAACTAATTATTTATAATCCCGATCGGGAGGTCATCGAACAATGGATCGAGTAAAGAATTACCGTCAGATTTTGTGTCAATTTCTCCAAGACTTTGCGGAAGGCGACCCAGAAGCTCAACTCATTTTCGATGTCGAGCGCGATCGCTATTTAGTAATGCACGTTGGCTGGCGCGACGACTACCGCATCTACGGTTGCGCGATGCAATTCGACCTCATCGACGGTCAAGTTTGGATTCAAAATAACAGCACAGAAGTGTTGGTCGATCGAGAACTGGTTCGCCGAGGAATTGATGCTAAAGATATCGTACTGGGGTTCCGCGCTCCTAACATTCGAGAACGACTGGCAGCCGCTTTAAGAGACTCTAGTTTGTATTAAGTCCCTACTTTGAATAACTCCTCGCTCGTCCCTCAAATTCTGAATTCTTCTCCAGGTGAATTCTTCTATTCTCCCATTCTTCTATTTTTCCAAAGTTTGACATAGCGTCGCTTGACATTTAGGAGACACTTGCGTTACAAAAATCAAAGAAGGAAGCGCGCTGTTTCAATATTGTCAATATTTTTACCGATCGACACAATGAATCTTCTCTCAGATACAACAGCGCTATCGCGCCTCCAATTCGCACTCACGGCGATTTTTCATATGCTTTGGCCGGTTCTAACGACGGGAATGGGAATTTATCTCGTCGTTGTTGAAGGATTATGGTTAAAAACCGGAAATCGAGACTATTACCATCACGCTCGATTTTGGGCAAAATTGTATGTTTTGAATTTCGGAATCGGCGTAGCATCGGGCTTGCCAATGGCCTTTCAATTTGGGTTAAATTGGGCTCCTTTTTCAGAATCAGTAGGAGATTTCTTGGGAACCATTCTAGGATTTGAAAGTACAATGGCTTTCATGCTAGAGGCTAGTTTTTTGGGAATTATGCTTTTTGGTTGGGAGCGAGTTCCGCCTTTAGTTCACTGGTTAGCAACGATTCTCGTCGCCTTTGGAGCCAATCTTTCCACCTTTTGGATTTTGTCGGCAAACTCCTGGTTGCAAACGCCAGCAGGAGGAGAATTTATCAATGGAAAGTTTGTCGTTGGGGACTATTTCAAAGCGATTGCCAATCCCTTTATGGTCAATAGCTTTCTCCATATGTTCTTCGCAACCTTGGAAACCTCGTTATTTGTCATCGGGGGAATTAGCGCTTGGTATATTTTGAACCAGCGCCATCCGAAATTTTTTGCGCGATCGCTTAAAATTGTCCTTGCCATCGCTATTGTCGTTGCACCCTTACAAATTTTCATCGGTCATTTAAGCGCCGAACAAGTTTATCACCGCCAACCCACTAAATTAGCTGCAATGGAAGCCCAATGGGAAACGGTTCCCGCAGAAGAACCCGCCCCTTGGAGTCTTATTGCGCTGCCCGACGATAGCGCGGAAACGAATAAGTGGGAGGTACAAATTCCCGGTTTATTAAGTTACCTCCTCGAACTCAAACCAAAATTGCCCGAACCCATTAGAGGCTTGAAAGAATGGCAACCCGCCGACCGCCCCCATATGGTAGGTTTGATATACTACTCCTTCCGAGTCATGATCGCGATCGGTATCTTTCTTGCCGCATTAATGGCGTTTAGCGTCCTTCAATGGTTGCGAGGTCAACTTTCAGAAGATATAATCGCTCGGCAAAAGTGGCTCATGCGCGCCTGGATTTTTTCCGCCCCTTTAGGCTACATTGCCGTTGAAGCTGGCTGGATTGTTCGTTGTGTTGGCAGGCAACCTTGGGTCGTTTATGGAGAAATACGAACGGTTGATGCTGCATCTAACTTACCTCCCCAAGAAGTCTTGTTTTCTTTAATTGGAATAACGAGTTTGTATTCGATCCTTTTCGTTGCCGCCCTTTATTTTGGCAGTCGAATTATCCGAAAAGGTCCCAATTTAGAAATAGCACTCCCTCAAAAAGTCGTTCCGCAAACCCTCGAACTCGAACCCGCAGCTCATCAACCCGATCGCCGTCCGGCGGAAGCGCAAAAATAAGTTTTTCCCTTGTAAAAAATGGAACCGTTACAACCACTACAGAAGTTTCTTCCCCAAGTTTGGTTTTTTATCTTAGGATTTTTTCTCTTTCTTTACGTTTTGCTCGATGGTTTCGATCTCGGCGTTGGTATTCTATCTTTGACCAGTTCCAGCGAAGAACGTCGCGGCATTTTAATGACCAGTTTGGGCAATGTTTGGGATGCCAACGAAACATGGTTAGTATTAATGGGCGGTTCGCTTTTTGGTGCCTTTCCTTTAGCTTATGCGACCATTCTCAACGCTTTATATCTTCCGGCAGTCGTTATGGTGGTGGGACTAATTTTGCGAGCGGTTTCCTTTGAATTTCGGGAAAATGCCAATCGTAAATTTATCTGGAACGTTGCCTTTGGAGTCGGCAGTTTTTTAGCCGCATTGGGACAGGGATTTGCCTTGGGAAGCGTGTTTGAAGGCATTGCCGTAGACGAAGCCGGACATTTTGTAGGGGGAGTTTGGGATTGGTTGACTTGGCGTTCGGTTGTGGTTGCTTTGACGCTAATTCAAGGCTACGTTTTGATTGGTTCGACGTACTTGATTTTGAAAACGACGGGCGAGTTACAAGAAAGTCATTACAAAACAGCCACACTTGCCACTTGGACGACTTTGGCGGGGGCGATTTTTATTACAGTGAGTACGCCTGCTTTTTCCGAACGAGCGCGATCGCAACTTTTTGATGCTCCCCTAGTTTACATTTTTGGCGCAATTCCGATTTTGGGATTGGTGTTAGTGGGGTTGCTTTTACGCAGTTTGAGGAAAAGAGAGGAAAATTCGCCTTTAATTTGGACTTTTTTGATTTTTTCTCTCTCTTTTATCGGATTAGGGTTTGTTATCTTTCCTCAAATCATTCCGCCGAGCATTACCATCTACCAAGCGGCGGCGGCTCCAAGTTCTCTAGTGTTCATGCTCGCATTTGTTGGATTTTTAATTCCAATTTTGCTATTTTACAATATATACAACTATATTGTGTTTCGCGGCAAAATTGCAGGAGAATCCTACGGGGAGTAGTTGATTTTGGATTTATCTAGTCGTAGTAATTCTTTTGAGAGGGGACGAATTAAGTTTATTTTGAGCTTCTCTCAAAGGAGGTTCAAAGAAAGTTAAAACGCTCCCACAACGTCGTCAAGTTTTCGCGCGAGCGTCAATGCTAAGTTCGCGATCGCCACGATTGGGGGTCTCGTCGCCCGTGAAAAATTGCTGTTATAATAACCCTGCTCGATACGATCCGATAGTATATTGCATAGGGGAAGCGTCGTATAACCGCCCGTCGAACGTCGCGATAGACAATTGCGTAAGATTCTGGCACCTGACCAATTCGGCCCAACCCTTCCTCCACACAATCCAAAAACTCGTCGCCAAGTCCGGGTGCTTGACTTTCGTACCAACTGTATGCAGAATTTAGTTCTTCGCGAACTTCCTGACGAAAGACCAGCGCGTAATTCATCCTTGCTCCTGAATTGACGCTTTAATCTCTTCCCACGTCAGTATACTGTTGGAATTTGCCTCGCGATCGTCGATTCTACGGTCGAGTTCGCGCTTTTGCTGCGTCGTTAAGTCAGGGTAGACTTGCTCGGCTGCTATACTATCCCAAATTGCTTGAACGAGATGAATTCTATCTTCAATACTCAAGGCTGTAATTTTATCCAATGTAGCGCCGATGTCCATACCGAGCCCTCAATACAAGATTTTATGACTTTCTCAATATAGCTTATAGGAGCGTTGGGACGCGATCGCCCGACGGATGCCGGAAATCGCCTACAACGCCGTCAAGTTCGGCAGCGATCGCCAACAACTCCATCTCGCGCCATCGTTTCCCCACCACTTGCATCGCCATCGGCAATCCTGCTTGAGTTTGTCCGATGGGAATCACAACCGCCGGATGTCCGCTTAAATTAAAAGGGATCGTGTATGCTCCATTGGCTACCGCGTGCGGGTAGGACTTGCCGTCAACTTCGATGGCACTCCAAGGGGGACGATGGGCAAACGCAGGCGTTGCGGCGACGGGAATGAGCCACCCATCCCACGGTTCCAAAGCTTCGTCCATTTGAGCAATGACGCGATCGCGCTCGGTGAGTGCCTCGAAATATCCCCTTAAACTGGG
>JAXHVQ010000031.1:41691-50148 GCA_034189065.1 Cyanobacteriota bacterium | reverse complement strand
GGCGGATGCGTTATTTGGCAAGCGAGGGGAGATTAAAGAGGCGCGCGATCGCGCGTGCTAACCAAGAGGTAAGTTACTTATTACAAAGAATCGAAACTTACCCCGGATTAACCATTTTAACAACCAATCTCAGACAATCGATTGACGAAGCTTTTGAAAGGCGTTTAAAGTTTATTGTCGATTTTCCCAAACCCGATTATTGGGAGAGAAAGGAGATGTGGGAGCGAATGTTTCCTCCCCAAACGCCGACACAAGGGTTAGATTTCGAGTTGCTGCCGAGGTTAAATGTTTCGGGGGGAAGTTTGGCGAATGTTGCCCTCGAAGCGGCTTTTCGAGCGGCTACGGAGGGAGAGGCGGTCCAAATGAAACACCTCCTCGCTGCGGCTAAGGCCGATGCCCAACGCATGGGACGACAGATTCATAAAAGCGAGACGGAAGGTTGGTTGTAAAATCATCAATCGCTCTTTTCAACATTTCCCGCTTTAACCCATCCTTGGCGATCGCTTCCGGGGGTGCGAACTTTTTGCCATCTTCCATCATCGCTGTCTTCAATAACGATCAGTTCCTCGTCGTAGCCAATTCCTCCAATGCGCTCGGCTTCTAAGTTGGGGCCATCGCGCAAGCTCAGTCCGTCGGGCCAGGTGACGCGCGCTTTGTACTCTCCCGGTTTCAGTTCTTCGGATTTTTGAGGTTCGGGAGTTTCTTCTTCGGGCGTTTCCGCTTTCACCGCAGGAGTTGAGGCTTCTGCCTTTACCGAAGAAGCGGGGGGCTCGGTTTGAGGTTCGGGGGTTTCTTCGCTAAAGAGGGGTTTGGGTGGAGTCGTACTCAGACGCGAAAAAAAGTAGTAGCCAGCGGCCGCTCCAGCACTCGCTAGCACGATGAGACCCACAATCATTCCGAGAATAACTTGAAAAGTACGAGCCATAGTTCTCATATCTGATGCGAACAATCGGAGTGTACGATTCAATGGGCAATCTGGCAAGGGGCGATTTTGCCACAGAAGGGGCGGTTTTGAGCTAGGAGTGGGGATTTGCTGTTTTGATTGGGTTGCGATCGCGCGTTCTCGTCTTTGGGAGCATTCGCGCACCCAAATATTATGTCCAGTGCGAACTAAAAACTCGAGTCAGTCGCGATCGCGCAACACATCAATTGAATTGGCTTCGGTCTAAATAGATATCTTTTTAGCCAATTTTGAGTTAACTTTGGATCGCTAGAAATTCATAGGTAATATCAGGGTAAGTAGGTGGGCATAAATAAACATTACAACCCAGAATCCAAAACTTAAGCTGAAAGCCAGCTACAAAGAGGGTTCCACGATTTTGAATTGAATCGCTATTTTACGAATAATTGCGCCCGCCTACTTAATATTCGAGCAAGAATTGCCTTTGCGAACTAGGCAAATTTTGAAAAATATCAGTGACGACAGTATAGGCAGCACAAAAACCAGGCATTCCCAGTAACTCCGCTGTCAGACCTTGAAAATAATCGGGTGACAAACTTGTCATCTTTGAAATATCCTTTAACCAACTTGAAAAACTCTGACCCTGAAGATGTACCTTTAAATCTAAGTCGAGGCGGATTTCTCTCTCAAGAAGACCTATCAATAAACGAAGGATTACCGATTTTGAAGAAGAGGGGTACCAACTTGGTACTTCAATCATAGAATGCTTCATTAAGCCTAAGATTTTTCTTTCTATACACATCGCTTGTGCCTCAAGAAATAAAAACTCATTAGGAGATAAAATATTAGACCACTTTTTCCCATATGCCTGCATTTGCCAGATATGAACGGAGTCGTGAACGATATGCCAGACGAAAAACTGCGAAGGTCTAAAAATTCCCGGATCGACCAAAGTTGGGCGCTCCAGTAATCGCCAACAACGCCAAACTTCAGAACTCCAGTCAACGACTTTAACGCAGGGCGAACGGTAAGGTAAGCACCGCCTGGGTAAATACCCTATCAGATAATTTTCGACGACATCGCTAAACCATTCAATATAGGCTTTTTCATAAAGACTAGGGATTTGCAAAGCCCAGTTTTTGGGAACAACGTCCGATTCAATTATTTTTTGAATTGAAATTTCTAAGCGAGCTTGCGTGCATTTCAGAAAATCGCAAATTTCATTTATCCTAGAAGAAATTATTTGTCTAGCATTGTATACTTTTTGTACTTTTTCCAGCGAGATGCAAGAGCCAACTAAAGGCTTGTGCAGAATTTTTTCTGATAATTCTACGCACCTTTGTGCTAGTTCTTTTTTGTTGCCGTATATATCTACGAGATATGCTGCTTTCTTGAGCTTCCTGGATGCTGCCTCACCTCCAAAATTATCGCAAATCCGATCGAAAATACTTAGAAATTCTTCTAAATCGCGAAAATCATTATTCATCAAAGCAGTGACAGTCATATCATAAATAGCTTTGCTAGTCCAAGCACCGCGACCGACTTTATAATATTTATCGATAGTCTTTTTTGTTTTCATGTCTCTTTAAAAAGTTAGTTCATTTTACATCTTAAAAGCAATCTATTAGGGTCTGTAAACGACGATCTGCCATGTAAAAATCGGTGATCATCAAGAATTAGTAGGTCATTGGAAGATAATAAGAATCGAATTCGATAAGGACTTGTTTGAATTAATGAGTCAAGTAAGTCAAGCTTTTGGCTATAAAATGAAACTTGATATTCACTTAAGTTAAATAGCGACAATCCCGCTTTTAGCGTATCATATCTATATCTAATCAGGGGTTGCTCGCTAATAATTTTTGAATTTATATATTTTGGCTTTAAGGGTTCTTGAAAAATACTAGGAACGGCAATAGGAAATCTATTTTGGCTAAAAAAATAGATTACACTACGTCCAAACTGCGTGCGATTTAGATTTTGCAGAATTGTTTGAAAATCAACTAATTCTGTGTATCCACCGCCGCACTGGGCTTGATGTAAAGCAATCAAAGCAATAAATCTTTCGGGGGTACTTCTATATTGAGAGTCGGTATGAAGTGGAGCTTGCTGATTGTGTTCGGAAAAAGTCTTTAAAATAGAATTTGATGGATTAGCTTTGATTTCCTAAACAAAATCTTTTTTGCCGGGGTTATGAGCCACCAAAGTTCCTATAGATGAGCAAAATTTGTGAAAGAGTGTCTTTGAGCGTTCTAAATCGTTGCCAAATTGCGTATTTTGCAATATCAAAAAACCATGTCTATCAATAAATTTTCTAATCCAAATCCCCAATTCCCTCAAATCCTTATTTTTTAATACCAAATTTTGGTAGTCAAAGCTCAACCTTTGTTCAAGCATCCATTTCTGCTGAGTTCTTCCTATCTTCTTCTTTGGAAAAGCTGAGGAATTTTACGTCTAGCTTTCTTTTTTGTTATCAAACTTTACGTTTGAAGGAGAGCGTCTACAAGTGGCGGAAGTTTCCCGAACATCCCACCTTCAATCCTCAATATCTCGCGAGTCCTCGCTTAATTGCTGCTGAATGCGACTGCTCAAACCGCTGTCTCGCGAGGCTAGGCGGGCTTTTCCTGCGGCTGCCCAACTTTGCAAAAATTGAATCTGTTCGCGGGCGGTGCGGGCGAGGGGGACGATTTGACTGGCGGCTTCTAAAATATCTTCGCTCTCAAAGTCGCGGTTTTGACTAAACCCCAGGTGCATGGCTTCGATGAGGGTTTGCTCGATTTCTGCGCCGGAAAATTCTGGGGTTTCGTAGGCGAGACGTTGGATGTCGTAGTTTTTGAGGTTGTGGGGGCGCAATCGCGATAAATGTACCTCGAAAATGGCTTTGCGTTCGTCTTGGCTGGGCAAACCGACGAAAAAGATTTCGTCGAATCTGCCTTTACGCAACATTTCTGGCGGTAAGGCTTTGACGTTATTGGCTGTGGCGACGACGAAAACGGGCGATCGCTTTTCGGCTAACCAGGTGATAAAGGTGCCAAAAACGCGACTGGTGGTGCCGGAGTCGCCCTTCCCATCTGCCCCAGCAAAGGCTTTATCGATTTCGTCAATCCACAGGATGCAAGGGGCGAGGGCTTCGGCGAGGGCGATGGTTTGGCGGGTGCGGGATTCGGACTCGCCGACTAAACCGCCAAATAAGCGTCCGACATCGAGGCGCAATAAGGGGAGATGCCAGTGGTGGGCAATTGCCTTAGCCGTAAGGGATTTGCCGGTGCCTTGGATGCCGACGAGGAGGAGTCCGCGCGGGTGGGGCAGGCCGTAGGTGCGGGCGCGATCGCTAAATGCGCCGCCGCGTCGCAATAACCAGTCTTTTAAGTTATCCAAACCGCCGATGTCGGAAATTTGTTCGGTGGTGGGATAGAAGTCGAGGATTTGGGTTTGGCGAATGGATTGGCGTTTTTCTTCGAGGATCAGTTCGACATCTTCGTTTTGCAGTTGTCCGTGGGCGGCGATGGCTTTGGCGAGGACGCGCCGGATGCGTTCTAGGGACAGCCCTCGGGCGGCGCGAACCAGTTCGTCGAGGAGTTTGTCGCCCAGGGATTGTCCGGTTGAGGCGAGGAGGCGTTGGATTTCACTTTTGATTTCGGCGGCGCTGGGGAGGGGGAAATCGACAACGGTGAGGACTTCGGTGAGTTCTGGGGGGATGTCGATTTCGGGGGCGAGGATGATGATGTTTTTGGGTTGGGATTTGAGGCGGCGGGCGAGGTTGCGGAGTTTGCGCGCGATCGCGATATCTTGGAGGAAGCGGTGGAAGTCTCGCAGGATGAAGATGCCGGGGGCAGTTTCGGGGATTTTTTCGACGAATTCTAGGGCTTGTAGGGGGTTGCGGCGACCGAAGTTGGCGTTGTTGGGGTTGTCTTGGTAGCCATCGACGAAATCCCAGAGGTAGACGGGACGGTTGTTTAAGCGTTTTGCCGATCGCGCGATCGCCGCCTCGAGTCGTTCTTCTTCGGCGGTGGGGATGTATATTAGGGGATAGCAGGCGCGAAGGAGGAGTTCAAATTCTTCGTTAAAGCTCATGAATTTTGCTCGAATTTTAAGTCGCTAATCTCCCTTACACAATCTCCAACGTTCGCAGGCGGTTGAGGGCAGCAGCCAGTTCAAAGCGGCGGAAGAAGACGAGATCGCCTCTCGGAAATTCTGCGATCGCGTCGAGTCCTTCTTCTTCGATATCGCCCAAAACGCGATCGAGCAGGGTCGAAAGGGTCTGTTTTTGGTCGATATAATTTTCTTTAGCATACACGATTGCGGTGGCGATCGCGCGCAGTTGTCCGGCATCGACGATTTGTTCGACTGCCCCTAAGTCGATTTCTTCGCTGCCAAAGGCGACTTCATCGACATCGCGCACTTTGACTTTCACTGCGCGCTTACCGCGACTGGGGTCGATACTGCTATTAATGGGAACTCTAGGGGTTATTGTACCGAATGTTTCGCCCCCTTCGCTGAGGCGATCGCTGGCGTAGGCGATGGCAATTTCTTTTGCCTTGGCTGTCACTTCGTGGGCTTGAAAGTTGTCCATTGCCACAACGGTATCGGCAACCTCGAAATAATCCCCACTGCCGCCCATGACTAAAATTGTCGAAACACCGTATTCCTCGTAAAGTTGGCGAACTTTGTCGATATATGGGGTAATGGGTTCCTTATTTTTACTGATGAGTTGTTGCATCCTGCGATCGCGGATGGTAAAGTTAGTCGCCGAGGTGTCTTCATCCATCAGCAACACCTTTGCCCCTACCTCCAACGCCTCCATAATATTAGCGGCTTGCGACGTACTCCCGCTGGCATTTGCCGTAGAGAAACGGACCGTCGAACGTCCTTGGGGAAGTTGATTGATAAAGGGCGAAATATTGGTATCTGCGATACTGCGTCCGTCCTCAGCGCGAATTTTCACAGCCGCCGGATTCATTACCACAAATTCCCGACCATCTCCAGGAATGTGGTTATAAACGCTCACTTCCAACGCGCGCAGCAATGTGGATTTTCCGTGATATCCTCCACCCACAATTAAAGTAATCCCTTCAGGAACTCCCATTCCCGTAATTTTTCCCTGATTGGGACAGGTTAACTCGACGCGCAACGAAGGGGGAGATTCAAAGGGGACGACGGCTTCAAGGAGGGGACGGTCATCTACGCCGCTGCGCCGGGGTAAAATTGCGCCATCGGCAACAAAGGCGATTAAATTGTGCTGAGATAAAGAGGAGCGCAACTCGTCTGCATCTTCGGCTGTTTCGACGTGCTTTTGGATAGTTTGGGAGTCGAGGGAGGCATATTTCAGGGCGCTTTCGACAATTTCGGGGATATCTTCGCACAACATGGCGGCTGCTTGACGGCCCAAAATGCGGCGACCTTGGGCTGGCAGTCCGACGATGAAACGGACTTCTACTTCGTCGTCAACGAAAACGGCGGTTCGTTCCAAGATTTCTTGTCCGAAGCGAGTAATAGCGATGAGTCCGCTTTTGCCCGTGCCTCGCCGGGAACTGACTTGTTGGGCGGCGCGGTCAAACTGGCGCGTCAGATAGTCTCGCAGGGCAATTTCGCGGCTGAGGGAGGCGTAGAGGTGAGGGGGAAATTGGGCGATGCTTTGGGGAACTTGGACGCGCAGTTGGCTGGGGGAAGCGAAGGGGTCGCCTTGGACGCGATCGATTATCAGGGTAAAGTTGGGGAAGGAGTAGCGCCCTTTGATATCCTTGTATGCTTTGTAGCCGCGACCGTCGAGGTCGAGGAGAGTGGAACGGAGGGAGTTGCGATCGCGCATGGGCAGAGGATAGGGAGTCTAATTTCTAGATTAGCGATCGCGCGATCGCTCTGTCAACAGGAAGGGCATCGCACCTTAAGTTGACACTAATGAAGTTAAGATTATGACTACCGTCACTTCTAAGCCATCCACCCATATGAGACTATTGTGCCATTAGGGTTTATTCAAGTTTCCCTGTTGAAACACCTGCGCCAGTACAGCAGTCAAACCACCGCCGGATTGATTCATTTGTGCTACTCCAAAGAGGAGTTATTGCGTGGTGCCTTGCTGATTAATAGCACTGCAGCGGGAATGCGGAATACCGGTTGAGGATTTTGGGCGGGCAAGGACGACTGCACCCTTGCCCCAATGAGGTAATATTTATACAAATTACTCTTGTCTCTTGAGGAAAGCACTGATGTGGGTTGAAAGGATCGCTCTCAAAAATATTAAGTGCTTCCAAAATCAAGAAATCAGCTTTACGCGCAATCCTAAAGCTCCTCGTCATCGAGCGAAGCCCTATAATTGGATAACCCTATTGGGGGAAAATGGGGTCGGAAAAAGCACAATTCTTCAAGCTTTAGCCTTACTCCTTGCCGGTCCCGAAGCAGCGAAGGAGTTGCTTCCTCGCCCTGCCGGTTGGGTTCGCGAGCCGACGGTACCGGGTCAGCTAACTGCGATTTTTCACAAAGAAGACATTGATACAGGAACCTTTGGTGAAAGTAAGCAACGAAAAACTTTTTCGTATTCCTATTTCGTTACAGGTTCAACTCCCGTAGAGGTTGGGGTTGGGAAAGATAAGCAAATTTATACAGAACCCGTGCTTATTGAAGAATCTACAAAAATCCTCAGTTGGCTCCGAGCGAATGCGTTTGCCTCTGGTAACAAAGGCTGGTTTGCTGTCGGCTATGGTGCTTTTCGGCGACTGACGCGGGTGAGTCAAGTTATTATTCCAAGTCTCGAGCAGCCTAAACGTTCTAGTAACTTTTTTACTCAATTTAATGAAGATACATCATTAAGCTCGTTTGAACGATGGATGGTTTATTTAGATTATCGCCTTGCTAAAGATAGAGAGGATATAAAAGTACAAAAGATGAAACAAATCGGGGAAGAGGCAATTATTGCGCTTCTTCCTGGCGATGTTAAAATTGCTGGAGTGACTAAAGAGGGACTGATTGAATTTTTAGTCAATGGTCAATGCGTACCGACTGTCAGTTTATCAGATGGTTTTCGGAGTGCGATCGCTCTAGCTGGAGATTTGATCTGGCGCTTACTCCAAGCCTTTCCCGACTTAGACGACCCCACTCAAGCATCGGGTGTTGTTTTAGTTGATGAACTAGATATTCATTTACACCCTTCTTGGCAGCGGCAAATTGCTGGATGGTTAAAGAATGTTTTTCCAAATCTTCAATTTTTTGTGGCAACTCACAGCCCTCTAGTGGCGGCTGGAGCAGGTCAAGATGCCCTAACCCTCCGCCTAGATATGAGAGATGGAAACCTAGAAATTGAAAAAATAGACCCTTTAAATCTAGCTGCTGATGTCGATCGCACGCTGACAAGCCCAGCCTTTGGTTTGGAAACAACATACTCACCTCCAACTGATAAAAAAATTAAACGATATCATAAATTGAAGCGTAAGAATGGGAGTTTAGATGGAGAAGAAAAACAAGAATATAGGCAGCTTGAGTTGTTTATGAAAGAAGTTAAACCCTTCGGAGATCTGCCCGATCCTGATAGCCTTGAAGCCCGGATTGATGCTTTTCTGGAGGAA
>JAXHVQ010000031.1:2444-41591 GCA_034189065.1 Cyanobacteriota bacterium | reverse complement strand
AAGAGTACATATCCTGATTTGACATTTGAATGGACTAATCTCCTGCTTTCATGCGATCGATGTAATGATGCGGGTCACAAAGGGACTCAATTTCCACTCGATAGCAACGGCGCTCCTTTACTCATCGATCCAACCGATGGAATAACTGACCCCAATAAGCATTTAGAATTTTCGTGGGATGCTGTTGCTGGACTGGCGAGCGTTTACGGCCGCGATCGACGCGGAAAAACCGTTGAAACTATTTTCGATTTTTTTAGCATTGAGAGTAACGAACCCTATTTATCCTCGCGATCGCGAACTTCCATTCGCCTTTAGACATTGACCCGGGGAACGGGCAAACGTTACCCATTCCCCATAGCCGCGCTCGCGCTTGCGACCGAACAGTCTCGCTCGAACTCAAAACAAGCTCGCGATCGCCTCTCACGGCATTAAAGGGCGACTGTCACGTTAATGACCAAATCGCCGCGACCGACGGCGCGAAGGGTCACCTGTTCGCCGCTTCCTTTCCCTGAGTATTTGAAGTTGAGGGTCGAGGTCACTTCCGAACCCGGGGCCAGATTAGAAAAGCGGTCTGGCGTAACGCTGTTGACATAATTATTCGTATCGTTCAACACCGCAAGCGCTAAATTTTGGTTGGCAATCTCCAATCCTTTTTGAATAGCACCAACCAAATTGGAACTGTCGGCACTCAGAGGAACAACCGCACCTCCAACTCCCAACTGATTCACTAAGTTGTTGTAAACCGACTGGAATTTGCTCGTGACCAGGAAGATTGGCAACAAACTTGCCTGCTTCATGGCTTGACTCACCTGAGCGACCGAGGGATAGTCTTCACGCGGATTTAGATTCGTATCTCCATTGTTCGGCGTACCCGGTAAATCCCCTGCCTTATGGTAAGCATCATCGGTAGACACGATGGCAACCCGGCGAGTTTTCTCTCGGAATTTCAACTCGCTATCGGCCCGCAAAGCCACTTGGAATAGCGCTGACAGCGATGATTCTGGGTAATCCTTTCCTCGACCAACGATGGAGAACTGTCCCACGGCTTGCTCGAAGGCATTGGCGTTTTTAGTCAAAGGTAACTGGGTCTTGTAAACGTAGTATTGGGGCGTTCCTTTCACCTTTTTATCGGTGAAGGTTGCAATCCCGAAGGTTGTATCGGGTTGGAGGCTGCGCAACTTTTTCACGACATCGGGAATCACCCGCTTGAGAACCGGCAAGTCATCGGTGTAGGAACTGGTCAAGTCTTGGGTCAACATCAGATCCAGAGGGAGCTTTCCGAGATCTTGAGGAACCTGAATTTTGACCGGTACGGAGACGGTTTTGTCGGGAAGAATCGTCACGTCGCAAGTCCCCGGCAATTGGCAAACCAAGGGTTCGAGTTTGACATCATCTAGGTAGCTGCCTAAACCATCGGAAGTCTCGTTGAGATTATCAAAGCTCAGACGAGTTTTCGCGCCAGTGGCTTGAACGGTGTAGGTCTTAGTCTGCCACTGAGTATCGGTGAGACCCGTGCCATCTGCGCTCAGTTGCGCGAGTACGGTATTTCCCCAACTCACATTCAGCTTGTTGTCTGCAACGTCCGGGCGGGGCGAGAAGGCAAAGCTGAGCGTGTAGGTTTTGCCAGCTTCGGTGGGAATATCCTGGTAGACGCTATTGACTTCGCTATAGCTATCGAGCTCTAAAAATTGCGCTCCCTCTGAGGGCGTTATTCCGGCGAGTTGTTGATTGTCAATTTCAATGTCGATCCCCTTAGAGGATTGCCAACCTGCAATAGGGTTTTTCCAAAGAAGCCCGCTGATTCCGCCGGAGTTCTCTTGTGTGGTATCTGGCTTTTCAAAACTGCCATTCGAGACTAAGTTTGTCCCAGCCGCGATCGCGATCGGTTGACCGAGATTGATACAGGTGAATGCCAGTAGTGCTGACATAAGCCACACGACCATTTGTTTCATCATTAATTCTCTCCCATTAAACTAAATTGCCGATTGTTCTAATTTGTACCGACTTGACTTTACCACAAAGAAAATTACTTTGAGGTGATGTCACTTAATGTCCGACCGCCTCGTGAAGAGTCTCATTCCTTTGCTGAGAGTTGAGTTAAGAAAGTTTTATTAAATATTTAAGTTTTGTTGGCAATTTTAGTCTCAAATGTAGGATTTGTAGGATTTGTATGTTTTGTAGGATTTGTTCTCGATCGAGTCTTAGAAGTTGCTTACGGGAACCGCGTGAAGCGCTTTCCCAAACGTCAAAAAAGCGATCGCTCTGCCGAATGAAGCAAGAGCGATCGCGTCTTAAATGAATCCGATCGATGGCTGAGCTTTGATACAAAACGGTCGATCGTTATTTCCCTACTGACATAATTTATTGAATTGTATGAATTTTCATGAAATTAGTCCCTCGACTCTGCTGGATGGGACTGCCGCCTAAGACCAATATTTTAGCCCCCGGTTGAGCCATTTTACGCTGTTTCAATTGCTTTTCAATGGCACTAATCAGAGATTCAACGTCAGAAATTGACTCCTCGATCAACAGCGGCGTAACCCCCCAAATTAAATTCAGGCGGTGATACACCAACGAATCGGGCGTAAAAGCAACCACTGGTGCTTTCGGACGTTCGGCTGCTGCCAGTTTAGCGGTATATCCTGTTGTCGTGAAAGCGGCGACGCAGCACAAGTCGAGTATTTTGTCAATAGTCGTCAGCGCTTCGCTCAACGCATGGGTGTCGTCTGTCTCAGCCGGAGGTAAGTTTTCAAATTGTAACTCCGGCTCGATGGCTGAAGCAATACGCCCCATCATTTCCACCGCTTTGATGGGATGCTTGCCCACCGCCGATTCCCCCGATAACATGACAGCATCTGTTCCGTCAATAATCGCATTGGCGACATCGCTTGCTTCCGCTCGAGTAGGGCGGGAATTTTCAATCATGCTTTCGAGCATTTGGGTTGCGGTAATAACCGGAATTCCGGCTTGGTTGCAGCAGCGAATAATCTTTTTTTGCAACAAAGGCACGCGCTCGGGATTCATTTCCACCCCTAAATCGCCCCGGGCAACCATAATTCCGTCGCATTCTTGAATGAGTTCGTCGAGATGCGCGATCGCTTGCGGCTTTTCGATTTTAGCCATGACTGACGTACTTTCTGAATTTAACGCCTTGAGACGGTCTTTCAGAATGCGAATATCCTCAACGCTGCGCACAAAACTGAGTGCAACCCAATGTACCCCTTGGGAAATTCCAAATTCTAAATCCTTACAATCTTTTTCGGTTAAAGAAGGAAGGCGCAAATCGAGACTAGGAAGATTAACGCCTTTACGATTAGTCAGCAAACCGCCTCTTATCACTTTGCAGCGAACTCGCGGCGGTTTCACTTCAGTCGCTTCGAGTTCCAAGCGTCCGTCGTCGAGAAGGACGCGCATTTCTGGGTGTGCTTCTTCGGCGAGGAATGGGTAGTCAATGGGAATCGTTCGGGGTTGATTCTTAAATTCTTCGTAAGGAACTAAATCGACGTATGAAGAGGCTTCCAATGTCATTGCACCATCGGGCAATTGACCGACTCGAATTTTAGGGCCTTGTAAGTCTTGGAGTAACGTAATGGGAGTATCGAACTCTTGCGCCGCTTCTCGTAGCAGTTCGATGGTATGGGCGTGATCGTCGTAGCTTCCGTGGGAAAAATTGAGCCGCGCGACAGCCATTCCTGCTTCGATCAGTTTGCGAATTACATCCGGGGAATTACTCGCTGGACCAATTGTTGCAACGACTTTGGTCCGATGGGTTGAAGATAGCATTTTGGATTCTCTTCTCAATAAGAGCCAAGACAAAACGCTACTATAGCACCGAAAGCTCAAACCTGTCTGCGCAGCATTTTACCGAGGTCGCGATCGCGATCCCTAGCGTCAGTTAAAGCGTTCGCTCCAAGTACGCACTTAAATCATCTGCGGAACTAAATTCGAGGGCTTCTATACTGAGGTCTTCGAGTTGCTCGAGGGATAATTCATCGACTTTAGCCTGTATTTCTGCGGGTAGACCCTCGAACATCCAAGTATAATCTTTGAGTTTGTAACACAGTTTACGGATAATAATCGCAAGTGCTGACTTTTTGCGAACTTTTGCTCGCGATCGCGCGATCGCCTCTCTCGCGTCCGCATCGGAAGACAGCTCTTGCACGACTAAGCTGGCACCTTCAACAATCGTATTCCCCATGAGGATGTCCAGGCAAGCCTCGTCCTCATTTTCCGCTGTTAATTCGGTTTCGTAATGAACGAGAACCCAAAACCGCTTTAATTCACTCATATAGTGTTTCTATTTGGGTTGTAAAATTCTAGCTTTGGAAGAATGGAAGAATTCAGAATTTGAGAGAGGAGCGAGGAATTCTTAAAAGTAGACGATTTCTCATCTCCGTTTACGTCTCGGAGCGAAAACGCTATATATAGCATTTTTATTGGGGATGTAAACTAAAATTCCCGAAAAAAGAGAATAGGGAACAAGGGAAAGAGTAAGGAAGTGCTTGATTAAAGTCCGAAAATTGCTGCGGAGTTTCACGTCTCGGAGCGAAAACACTAGAGTTAGACTTCAAACTCCCATCATCTTTTCATCTAGACTCAACGGTCCCGCTCCCCGTTCAACTAATAACAATAATCCCCCAATTAAAGCTAAATTCTTGAGGAAAGCTGTGAATTGCTCGGCATCGAAAGGACTGTGAAAGACGAGAGTTGCGGGAATGAGAAAAAGAATCAGCAGAATTGCTCCCCATTTAATTTTGTAACCTAACACCAGGGAGAGTCCCCCCAGGAGTTGAAAGACAATTGTTCCCACTAATAATAAGCCAGCCACCGGGAGTCCCGCATCGCTCATCATTTGTTGAGTCTCGCCAAAACCTAAAATTTTCCCAACTCCAGAGTACAAAAAGATAATCGCTAGGAAAATGCGGGCGGTTAGGGGAATGTATTTCATGGTCGATTGTCGCACACAGCGCGATTAAGAAACTGCGTTTATACTATAGCGTTTCTATTCAGTTACCAGTAAACAGTTACCAGCGATCGGGAAAAACACTTCACCCCTGCTTCCTCTGCTTCCCCTGCTTCCCCTGCTTCCCCTGCTTCCCCCATCTCCCCATCTCCCTATCTCCCCGTCTTTAATTCCCAAACGGTGTGAATTGACCGTCCAATCCCTCTACAATTGCTTGCGTGTTGGCGAGTAGCATTTCTTGATATGTTTCTCCTTCGCTCCCTTCGTCGCCTAACCCATCGGCATACAGTTGACGTTCTGAAAGCTTAACGTCCGCTTCTTCAGCAACGGTTTCCATCAGTTTCGGATTGACAGTCGATTCAACAAAAATGGTGGGAACACTGGAAGTTTTAACGAACTCGATAAGTTCTTTAAGCCTTGAAGCTGACGGCTTTTGCTCGGTGCTGAGTCCTTTGAGCGCCCCTTCAATAGGAATATTATAGGCTCGGGCGTAGTAACCAAAGGCATCATGGGTGGTTATGAGTTTGCGGGACTTGGAGGGAATGGTGGCAATTTGAGATTCAATCCAGTCATCGATTTGAGCGAGTTCGGCTTTCACCTCTTCGGCATTCTGTTGATATTCAACCGCGCGATCGGGGACGATTTCGACTAAGTTATTTTCAATAACTTCCACCATTTCGATTCCGTTTTGGGCATCGTGCCAAACATGAGGATCGGGTTGAAGTTTTTCTGCTTGTTCTTCTTCATGAGAATGTTCCTCTTCGTGGGAATGTTCCTCTTCGTGGGAATGTTCCTCTTCGTGGGAATGTTCTTCTCCGTGGGAATGTCCTTCCCCCATTAAAGGTTCGGGAACGGCAACTTCGCTGACGGCAATTTTGAGTGAGGGGGTGGAGGTGGATTCCACGATGTTGACGAGGCGAGTTTCGAGATTGTAGCCGTTATATAACACTAACTGTGCGTTTTCAATAGCTTGGCGATCGCGCGGCGTGGGTTCGTAGGCGTGCGGATTGGCACCGCCTTGGAGGAGGCAGGTTAAATCGATGGTCTCTTTAGCAATTTGTTGAGCGAGATCGCATAAAACTGAGTGGGTGGCGACGACTTTAGGCAGAGTCTCTGTTTCTGTGGCAGCGCTGTTTTCCCCACCCGGACTCGATGCGCTACAACCGGCGAATAAGCCCGCGATCGCAGCCAGTATAATCCATTTTTGGCCCCGGCCCGGTAAAAAGTTGGACATTTGCTTTCAATCTCCTTTGCGATCGCGTACAATTGTAAATGATTATCATTATCATCTTGAATCTTTTTTATGCTAGAGGTTCAAAACTTAGCTGTCAACTATCGGAACCAGAAGGGATTGGACTCAGTGAGTTTCCGCATCGAGTCGGGTCAACTGGTGGGACTGATCGGACCCAACGGTGCGGGGAAAAGTACAATGCTCAAAGCGATGCTAGGATTAATTCCAGCAGTTAGCGGTGCAGTACGCTATTGTAACTGTCCGTTGCACCAACAGTTGCACAAAGTTGCTTATATCCCCCAGCGATCGCAAATTGATTGGGACTATCCCATTACCGTTTGGAATGTCTCGATGATGGCGCGAACTCGCAGCTTAGGATGGTTTCGTTCCCCCAACCGCGCGGCAGTTCGCATCGTCAAAGCATCCCTCGAGCGCGTGGGAATGCTCGAACTGAGACATCGCCGCATTGGGGAATTATCTGGCGGACAGCAACAGCGCGTATTTCTCGCTCGTGCCTTAGCGCAACAAGCCGAAGTCTTTTTATTAGACGAACCGTTTACGGGGGTAGACAAAAAGACAGAAGGCATTTTGTTAGAAATTTTTAGCGAGCTGCGATCGCAAGGTAAGATTCTACTCGCTAGCAGTCACGACTGGGGTCAGTCTTTGTCCCAACTCGACCGACTGTTGCTGCTCAACCGCTCTGTTATTGCCGACGGTTCCCCAGAATGCGTGATGACTTCAGAAAACCTACAACGAGCTTATGGAAGCGGCTTACATGGCGCTCTTTCTCCTGACGGGGATACCTTATTTTGTTGTTAAGAAGAATACAGAATTCAGAATGGAAGAATACAGAATTAGGGCTTGCTGCACAAAGCTGAAATCCTATTAATCAATGCGCGAAGCGGTGTATTAGGGTTGCTTAAATCTTCACGGCGGGAAAAATTCATTTCTGTTTTTGCACTGCGATCGCCGGAAATGTACTATCTTCCCCTGCTCCCCTGCTCCCCCTACTCCCCTGCTCCCCCTGCCCACCTGCCCCATTCAAGGCGCATCCTCCCATTCTGGCGAGAGACGGCGAAAGTTGAACTCTTGCGCAGCGGGGTGACAACTCAAACAAGTGGCTTGAGAAATTGGATCGGGCAATTCCACGCGCGGATGTAAAATTTTGAAATAGCGAGAACTGCCGAAGCGATAAGGAACTTCCCTCCCTTCCTCCAAGGGACGCGAGAAGGTACTGAGGTAATCCCACATAATTAATAACTCCGGCCGAATGAGGGAGGTGATTTTAGTTCCGTAATGATCCTGGGGATTTTGCAATAACTGCTGCCAAGTTTGCATGGGGAAAACTTGAGGCGGAATAGCGAGGTGACAACTGCCACAGCGATCGCGATAGAGATCCAAACCCAGTTGATAGCGTTCGGGGACCGCATCGACCAATTTGAGCTGTTGTGAGGGCAAGGAGCGCGCGATCGCGGGAGAATTTAAGGCGAGAGAACTCAGGGAACCTGCGATCGCACTCCCCCCAACCAGCAATAGCGCTAAAACCAATAAACGATACTTTACTTTTTTTCGGCGCTGTTTTCTTTGAATCAGCTTTTTGGAAAAGTCGGACAAAAAGGACAAAAACTGACGCAAATGGTCTCCGAACAATCGTCTTATCTGAATTCTAAACATAAATTTGTCATACACATTACTGAAAAAGTCGATCTCATTCCCCTCAATGTTCCAGGCTAGGAGAAATAGGGTTTTAGGTTCTATGTTCTAAAAAACCATCTATCCTCGCTCGGCACAGCCGCGTCAAAATAGAGTCTTGCCGCAGTGCCAAACGTCCCGACTGAAATGCCAACGGCAGCTCGCACCAATGCTTACTATTCTGATAACTGACTGCTGATACGGACGTTTTATAAAACCTCCCTCACTATTCACTAATTGGGTATTTACTGATAACTTGGTAACTGGTAAGTAGGTGGGCAAAAATAAACGCATAACCTCGAAAACCGTATTCCTTGCCAGGTAAGGGTTTTAGCTGGAGATATTGTTCTTTTAATTACGCCCACCTACTTAACTGATTACCGATCACTGGTAACTGTCAATGGGAATCTCGCGCAATAACCGCTCCACAACACCCTTTCCTTGCCGTCCGCCTGCTGGAATAAGACGGTGAGAAAGCACGTGAGGCGCTAAACGTTTCACATCGTCAGGAATTGCATAATCTCGCTCTTCGAGGAAAGCAAAGGCCCGAACTGCCTGTTGTAGAGCCACTGTTCCGCGCGGACTTACACCCAATGTAATGTCTTCATCGTTGCGCGATGCTCGCACTAAATTGAGAATATACTGTTGCAGGGCGGCTGTCACCTTAATTCGACTGACTAATTGCTGCAACTCAAATACTTCCTCTAAGGAAATGCAAGGTTTGAGGTCATCAACGCTCATTTTATCCTGCTGGCGTTGCAGCATTTGCAACTCTTCTGCTTCGCTGGGATACCCCAAACTCAACGACAGCGCAAAACGGTCCATTTGCGCCTCGGGTAAGGGAAATGTCCCTTGATATTCAACGGGGTTTTGCGTGGCGATTACAAAAAAAGGTTGAGGCACTTTTCGCGATACGCCGTCAACGGTAACTTGTTGTTCTTCCATCACCTCGAGCAAGGCAGACTGGGTACGAGGCGTTGCTCTATTAATTTCGTCAGCAAGCAGTACGTTGGAAAAAATCGGTCCGGGCAAAAATTCAAATTCGCGGCTGCTGGGGTTCCAAATATTGGTTCCTGTAATGTCGGTGGGAAGTAAGTCGGGGGTACATTGGATGCGTTGAAATTTGCCGTTAATCGAGCGCGCTAGGGATTTTGCTAAAAGGGTTTTTCCAACTCCCGGCACATCTTCGAGTAAGGCGTGACCGCTGCATAGTATTGCGACTAAAACAAGGCGAATGGCTTCGGTTTTGCCGACAATGGTTTGAGCGAGATTGTCTGTTAGTTTGGAGATGCGCTGCATGATTCAGTTATGAGTTATGAGTTATGAGCTATCAGCTATCAGCTATCAGTTAATAGTAATCAGTAATCAGCAATCAGTTATTAATGACCAAGGACTAAACTAGGTTTTAGGTTTTATGCTTTAGAACCAATGTAAGCACTCAACCGTCAGTTGTCAGTTGTCAGATGAGTGAATAAAAGAAGTAAGCATCTCTGTAATCTCTCTAAAGTTTCTCAATT
Source organism: Cyanobacteriota bacterium (assembly GCA_034189065.1). GTDB lineage: Bacteria > Cyanobacteriota > Cyanobacteriia > Cyanobacteriales > Spirulinaceae > FACHB-1406. Next base: position 32,188 of record JAXHVQ010000031.1, on the reverse strand, counting down.
TTCAATTCTCCCGTTCCAGATTTGTTTTAAGCTGATGGCTGACGGCTGATGGCTGAATGCTTACGAACCAACAACCAATGACCAATGACCCATAATAACTTAACCATACCCATCGTTGGTCTTTCGCACCTCATCGCAGTCGGCGGCAATTTGGGCTTTGAGTGCGTCGAGGGAGGCAAATTTTTGCTCGGGACGTAAAAACTTCTTTAGCTTAACGGTTAAGGTTTGTCGGTACAAGTCGCCAGACCAATCGAGGAGGTGGACTTCGAGGGTGGGAAGTGGGTTTGCGTCTACTGTAGGACGACTGCCGATATTCATGACACCGGGAACGTGCTGACCCGATTCTAGAATTGCGCTGACGCTGTAAACGCCGTGGCGGGGTAGAAATTTGTTTTCGGGGAGTTTGAGGTTGGCGGTGGGAAAACCCAGGGTGCGACCGAGTTTTTGACCGGTTGCGACGCTGCCGGTGAGGGTGTAAGCTCGACCGAGAAGGCGCTCGACTTGTTGGATTTTTCCGTCTTGAAGGGCTTGACGAATGAGCGAACTGCTGATACGTTCGCCGTTACTATTACTGAGGGTGGCGATCGCGACTTTAATCCCGAATTCGCGGGCGATCGCGTGTAAGTCCGCTGCGGTTCCCGATCGCTTGTATCCAAAGCGAAAGTCTTCTCCCACGCTAATGTGCGTCGCTCGCAGTTGCTCGACTAAAATGGTTTCGACGAACTGTTGCGGACTCAGTGCGGCGAGTTCCCTATCGAAGGGGAGCAAAACCAGTTGCTCGACTCCTAAGTGTTCGAGTTGTTGGACTTTTTCGTCTAGGGGAGTGAGCAGTTGCTTATTTTTACCGGTAAAAAATTCGCGAGGATGAGGATCGAACGTGACAACCGTTGCTCGAATGGTTTCAGTTTCGTCCCTTGCCCGTCCTGAATTGCCAGCGCGAGGAAGTCCGACGATGGGTTGGATGACTGTTCGATGTCCCCGATGCACGCCGTCAAAGTTGCCCAGCGCGATCGCAGTTGGTTTCCAAGCTGTAGCTGTAGAATAAGTGACCCGCACGCTTTATATACAGACTATTTTGGCATGAGTTTAGCTTAAACTAGCTTTAGCCGTTGTCGATTGCGAAATTGTTTTTTCGGCGGACTTGGGGATCAACTCGAAAGCTAAACCTTCGCGGGCTAAAATGGTGTTGGGAAATTGTTCGATCGCCTCTTCTCCCATGCGATCGAGAAACTCGTCGTTGTGAAGGGGGTCGTGGTGGAAGATTGCCAATTGCTTGACGTTGGCTGCCTTGGCAACTTTAACCGCTTCCTGCCAGGTTGAATGTCCCCAACCCACTTTACTCGATTTGGGGGAGCAGTATTCCTCGTCAGTATAAGCGGCATCGATAATCAAAATATCGGCTTCGCGGGCGAGCCATAACACATTCGGATCCAGGCGATCGGGATAATGCTCGGTATCGGTTACGTAAGCAACCGAGCAACCGCGCCAATTCACTCGATAGCCCACCGCTTCTCCGGGGTGATTGAGTTTGGCATTTTCAACTGTAATATCGTCCAAATGTAACTGTTCCCCAAAATCGAGGTCGTAGAATTGGAGATTCGCCTGCATAATTTGTAGGGGAACCGGAAAATTGGGGTGTAACATTTGGTCGTGATGGCGCTGCTTAATGGTAGAGCCATTGGGGGCGACAGTACCATAGATATGAAAAAGATTGCCTTTAACAAAAGCGGGGGTGAAGAAGGGAAAGCCTTGAATATGATCCCAGTGAGTATGGGTAAAAAAGATGTGCCCTTCGATGGGCATCTGCGACAGCAGCGATTGTCCGAGAACGCGCAATCCCGTTCCACCATCAAAGATCAGGCGCTTTCCTCCCACCTGCATTTCGATACAGGGAGTATTTCCGCCGTAGCGAACGGTTTCGGCTCCCGGGCAGGGGATGCTGCCTCTCACGCCCCAAAATTTAACTTTGAATCGGTCGTTTTTAGACATGGATATTTGCGAGGCTTCGGTTGAGTCGGTTTTTGAATGGGTCAGAGGGGATCGTAGATATAATTAGCCCAATAAAAGGCATCTTGTTTAACTTTAACTTTAACTTGTTCTAAAGCTGTTATGGGGAGATATCCCTCAAGCAAAGATGGTACTGTCGTGTCTGGTCTGGTCGGTTCGCCTTGCTCTCCAATGGGAGCAGTTGACCTGCAAACAACACTTGAGACATTAATAGGGTAACAGTTTTCTGAGGATCGAGCAGGTAACTAACTCAACAAATTTGGGCGAATTGCTCCCGTGCGCTGCGGGGGTTTCCCTTTCCCCCCAACGAGCGCGGTTTTAGGGGAAATTGTTACCTTAGACAAAGGTTAGATTTACTTTCAACAAAAATCATGAACGGTCAGGACGAACAATCGATTGCTCGCGAGTTAAAGCGGCAAGCCTTGATTCTCGGCGGATTTGTGGCAATTTTCTGGATGGTTGAAATTGGCGATCGCGTTATTTTCGACGGCGGGCTCGACCGATTTGGCATTATCCCCCACAGTCTCGTTGGACTGCGCGGCATTCTCCTCGCTCCCTTCCTCCACGGCAATTTTGCCCACCTCATTGCTAACACAATTCCTTTTGTCGTTCTCGGTTGGTTGGTGATGCTCCAGGAAACCGAGGATTTTTTCATTGTCACCGCTAGCGCCATGCTTGTCGGCGGTTTGGGAACTTGGCTGTTTGGTGCGGTTCCGCTGTCCTCTTCGAGTCCCGCGATTCATATTGGCGCAAGCGGCTTGGTTTATGGCTATTTAGGCTTTTTGTTGTTGCGGGGCTACTTCCAGCGCAATTTAGCTTCGATTTTCTTGTCGCTGGTTGTATTTTTCCTCTATGGCGGTATTATTTGGGGAGTTCTGCCCTCGGATCCGGGAATTTCTTGGCAGGGACACCTTTTTGGCTTCATCGGCGGGGTTCTCGCCGCCCGCGCGATCGCCAAGGAAAAGCGCTCTCGCAAGTCTTTTAAGCAATAGGGAAGGTGGGGGTTAACGGTTGAATTGCAGCGGTGTCGCGGCGCAAAACTCGAGGAACAGATGCCCAAAAAACAGAAATTTCCCCACTTGCTCGGTTCAAAATGGACAGCGCGCGATCGCACCTTTGGTTGGCGACATTTCCAGGTCGCCAACCGCAAGAATCAAGGTCGATGGGTTTTTGCTGAATTAGTTGCTTCGTGCGATCCTAATGTGCGTTTCTGGATTAATGCCAAGCAACTGAAAAACCCCTCCGCTTGGCAGGCGGGATGGAAGACTCTTGAGGAAATTAATTCGCCTGAAACCGAAGATGAGGATTGGATTTGAGGGTTTGTCATTTGTCATTTGTCCTTTGTGTTGGCGAGCGGTATAGTGAGCAACTAGCGACCAACAACACTTTAGGTTCTAGGTTTTAGGTTTTAGGTCTTAGGCTTTAGGACAATAACCAAAGACCAATGACCAATAAGTACCCGTTCACAATTAATTACCTATCTCGATATGCTCAAAGCCCTGATATACTGTGTTTACGGAAGCAACAGGCGTGTAAAAGATTTTGTTGAGGTGCTTAACAAATGACTAACGACCAATGACCAATGACCAATCCTTCCCTCGCCTTGCAACTCAAATCGAGGCAATTCTTTACCTCAAAGGACAACCCCTCTCCTTGAGCGAAATCGCCGAATGCGCCGACTGCGATCGCGTCGTTGCCGAAGAAGCGCTGCTAGAATTAATGGACGATTACGCTCACCGAGATAGTGCCTTAGAAGTCTTAGAAACGCCCACCGGTTATAGCCTTCAACTGCGCGGTTCCTTCGAGGATCTAGTGCGCAATATGGTACCGGCGGAGTTGGGAACGGGAGCGCTAAGAACCCTGGCCGCGATCGCGCTTAAAAGTCCCATCCTGCAAACCGAACTCATCGAACTGCGCGGCAGCAGCGCCTATCAACAAGTCCAGGAATTAGTCGAGCTTAACCTCATCCGCAAGCGCCGTCAGCCCGAAGGACGTTCCTACTGGCTCGAAGTGACCGAAAAATTTCATCAATATTTTGAAGTAGACGAACTCTCGCAAATTCTCAGCCCGCCCGCCAACATTCTCTAACCTGAGTTCTGAGTTACAAATAAGCTGTCGCCGTTCTATTGACGCACAAGCCAGCTTCGGGAGCTGCTGGGACTCGCTCAACATACGGGATCGAAAATGTTACAATGGGATCGCTTCGCATCGACCTAAATACTCTGTCGGCAACATTCTCTTAGCTTTCCCAGCAATGAAAGTCGGCTCGGAGCGCGAAGTCTAGTAAAGCGGACTAACCCAATGACTCAAATTTCCTCCCTCCAATCGATTCGATCCGCACGCAGCAACACCTTCTGGGTCTGCCGGTGGAGGAAGAAACGACCCGACTCAACGAACGCCAATCTACCCTTTTCCCTATCCGTTTTAGGCTAGAAGCACCCCCTTGCGTGTCTTTGTCAACAGTCAGTCAGTCCCACATTCATCAGTTCTAATGGTATTTAACTCCCACTTTTTCTATTCCGAACCCGAAGAACAGCAGTCGAATCTTCTACTGCAATACCTTCAACAGCAGCAACCCGAAATGTTAGAGGAAATTGCTCAATCGGCAACCTCAGACATCAGACAAATTATCTCCCAAAATGTGCAAGGGTTGGTGGGAATGTTGGGCGCGGAAGACTTTAACGTTCAAATTACCACCGATCGCGAAAATATGGCAAATCTTCTCGCTTCGGCGATGATGACGGGCTACTTTCTGCGCCGCATGGAACAAAGAATGGAGTTGGACAAGACGCTGGATGATGCGGGCTTCCTCAACGAAAAGCCACCCCAACCGGGGGAGTGGTAAGGCCCCTCGTCGCCACGAAAAACTTCCCCCTCGAAAGGGGAAAAGCAGTAACAAAAAGTTGGAGGAGATGTGAAAACACCGAAGCAGCAAGCCGTTAGCCGGCATCGGGAACTTACCTCCTCCAACCTACATTTCCTACCTTAACAGCGCCCGCCTGAAATGGCTTCAGCAATAACCTTTTGGCGATGTTGGTCGCCTGCTGCCCAAGCCCGACTTTGCGCCATCGCTTCAATGGCAGTACTGTAACCCAGGTTAGCTAAAAACCAATTCCCTTGGCTAAAACCCAAATTGGCTAACCCGCGCGCTGCCCTCAAACATTCCAAGGGAAAGTATTGGGGACTATAAACCGCAAGTGCTTGTTCGTAAGCAGCGATCGCGCATTCAATATTTTCCGCCTTCTCTCCTCGCAGGCGTTGACCGTACACCAGCCCCAGGTCGTTTTGAATGGCAGCCCAGTTTGCTGGGTAGTCGCGAGGCGTATAAACGGTTAACGCTTGCTCGTAAGCAACAATTGCACGTTCGATATTTTCAATTTTATCCCCTCGCACGCGATTTTGATAAGCAGTACCCAGGTCGTGTTGCGCCGCCGCCCAGTCGAGGGGAAAATCGTCAGAGGTATAGGCGGTTAGCGCTTGTTGGTAACTCGCGATCGCCCGTTCAATGTTTTCCGCTCTCTCCCCTCGCAGGCGTTGGCTGTAAACTTGACCGAGATGGTGTTGAATGGCAGCCCAGTCGCCGGGAAAGTTGTGGGGTTTGTAGGCGGTTAGCGCTTGTTCGTAAGCAAAAATAGCCCGCTCGATATTTTCGTCCTTTTCTCCCCGTACGCGATCTTTATAGACGGTGCCGAGATTGGCTTGAAGCTTCGCCCAGTCAATGGGAAAGTTTTCGGGCGTATAAATCGTTAAAGCTCTTTCATAAGCAGAAATGGCCCGTTCGACATTTTCAGTTCTTTCTCCCCGCACGCGATTTTTATAAGCGTTGCCGAGGTTGGTTTGAATGGCTGCCCAGTCAATGGGAAAACTTTCGGGCGCGTACACAGTTAGCGCTTGTTCGTAGGCAGAAATGGCCCGTTCGATATTTTCAGCTCGATTGCCGCGCACCCGATTATTGTAAGCCGTACCGAGATAGTGTTGGATCGTAGCCCAGTCGGACGCGAAGTTATCGCGAGTGTAGACGGCGAGGGCCTTTTCGTAGGCGGAAATGGCCCGTTCGATATTTTCGGCCCTCTCCCCCCACACGCGATTTTTATAGGCGGTGCCAAGATTATGTTGAATGGCTGCCCAGTCGATGGAGACGTTGTCGGGCTTATAAACGCTGAGCGCTTGTTCGTAGGCAGAAATGGCCCGTTCGATATTGTCTGCCCTCTCCCCTCGCAAACGTTCGCTGTAAGCGATACCCAAGTGATTTTGGGTTCGCCCCCACAGTTCGGTGTGGGCTTCTCGATGTTGCAGCACCACTTGGTAGCCGACAATGGCAATATCTTTGTTATTGGCGATGTTGCCCAAGGGAAATTTGCTAATGCGGATGCTAATATTTTCGAGCAAGGCGACCATTAATTTTGCAGCCTCGGCTTGCTCGGCGATAATCTGAGTGGCAAATACGGGCAATGCGTCGGCGAAGTTTTGGTCGAGTTTCTCCAAATTTGCTGTTAGCAGCGCGCTGACGGCTTCTGTTCCTCCCTCGACTTCGGCTTCTAGGAGTTGTTGGAGAAATGTGCGATAGTGCAATAAGTCCTCGTTGGGGCGATCGCGTTGAGACTCGGTAGAGATGGGCGGTGCGTCGGAGGAGGATTTTTCCGAAAGCAACCAAGGGTCAACATCGAGGCGCTTGGAAGCACTATTGCGATCGCGGGTTGATTGGTTGTGGTTTTCGGAATTTCGACCGTTGGTGGATTGACCGTTTTGGGGGGAAGGCTGACCGCTTTCGACTGGAACAGCAATCTCTGCGAGCATCTGCGCTAACTCTTCGGCTAATTTTAAGAGCTGAGTGGCTGCTTGTTCTTCCCCGGTCGCTTGCATTTGAGAGGCAACGGTTGCCATTGTCAGTAAGAGTCCTTCATCGACCAGTTCTGCCTTGGACTGTAATAACTCTCCTTGCTCTCCTTCGGAACCAACAGAGATTTGCTGAATGAGGCTGAGATAGTCTTGAATGCGTTTTTCATCCATGAGATCGGTGTGTTTGGCTAGGGTTCGCATACTCGGAGCAAGATTGTCGCCTGTGGGGAACGGGTTTCGCGGTTCGCTCCCGCTCAATTGGGAGTATTTGGGCGCGGCGCGATCGCCTCGAGGCGTTATTTGTCTTCTTTCTTTAGGACGAGTTAAGTGAGTGCATACACTTAGCGGTTTTTGCCAAAAATGTAAAAAAAGGCATTCAGGCAATAATAATACTCAAGCGATTCATACCCTTGATTCAATCAAAATCGAGATAGTCCGGACGTGAGTGTCAGATTTGTGAGGAGTAGAAGAGTTTTTGCCGAGTGGACGGAGCTCTTTCCTAAAAGATTGGCTCTTCAGCAAGCAGTATTTATGCGCATTGAGACCGGTTGAGGTGAATGGCTCGTTGCGCGCGATCGCATCGATGAAGGACGGAAAACTGGTATTTTACTAGGAACAGAGAAAAAAATTGAGGGAGTCAAACTAACTCCCCCAATACTACGCACCATATTTTCTCCAGGGAATGTGGGCGTAGAACCTAATGTCTTTAATAATACACTGAGGCGGGACACTAAAATAGTTGAATTTGGATAGGTTTTATGTTAGAGGCGAACTCGCGATCGCCCATAGAGTTCGGTTGCTCTTAAGGAGCTGATATAGATAGAAGGAGGCTAGGCGAGCATTTGAGCAGTAGGAAGTGCCTCATACAAACGCAGAGAAACCCTGACAAACTACGCATCATTGTGCTAAAAAACGCAATTCGATTCAGAAATAAGTCTTTTTAAGTATTAATACTTCTTAATAATTGATTGAGAATGAACGCTGTGTCTGAGATCGCAGTGGGAACGCGATCGCAAACACCCGAAAATCGGACTGAGATCGAGCCCATACGCGATGCGATCGCCGATATTAGGAATATAGCAATTGGAGGTCGAATGTCTGTGCAACTTACCTATCATCGCACTCCCAACCTCATTTCATCATTGGACTCAGAACCGGTCAAATTAGCTAGGGCGGATAAATTGAGGGGAGAACCCGAGCGCATTGCTCACTCGCTAACACGCCCTGCAATCCTATCCCACATCCGTCTGTTTCGAGGGGTAAAGTAAGATAAAACGATCCGGAAATCCGGGAAAACCCCTCGAAAGAGTGTAATTAAATTTGTAAGACATTGCAGATTTTTCCTTTTGCGAGCTAACGACAACACCCAAGACCCCAGCATCAACTGGGGTTTTTTCTTGGGAAGTAGAAGAAATTGTAAGTTTTAACGAAAAGCCGTGCTTTGTTGCTTCTATTTCACACGATTGCGTAAATTGGTAGTCGTTAAATGCGCCGTAGCTTAGCGGACGGTGAGGGTATATTGACCTCGACCTTGTGCGTCGTAGGCGTTGACAACTGCGCGATAGGTGCCGGTTCTCGGTAGGGTAATGCTAAACCCGGAGTCGGTATTGTCGGGAGTGAGGTCGTCGTTTTCCGCGATCGCGCGGCCTTCGGAGTCGAGTAAGATGACATAGGTATCAAAATCGGCACTGGACAGGGAAACAGTCACCGCCTGACCCTCGCGACCTTCAAAGGTATAAACATCGTATAAGCTGCCATCCTGGGGAATGACAGAATCTCCAGCTTCGAGAACCCCTTGTTCGACTAAACTGACACTCGTTGGAGATGGGTTCGAGGTTGGGGGAAGTGTCGGAGGATTGACCGAACTGTTGCTTCCGGTACCGCGTCCGAAAACTTGTACCCAGTAATGTCCGTAGGGAGAAGAAGGCGCGCTAACGTAGCCAAAGCCAATTTCAGTATATTCGGATTTGAGGATATTGCGGCGATGTCCGGCACTGTTCATCCATCGTTGGATGGTTTCGGCAGGAGTTGAACTCCCTGCAGAGATGTTTTCGCCGACGTAGGAGTAGGAATAGCCTGCGGCGCGGACGCGATCGCTGACACTGGACCCATTGGATCCGGTGTGACTAAAAAAGTCGTTTCTTACCATATCTTCGGCGTGGCGTTGTGCGGCTTGACCTAATTGGGGGGAATAGCGTAATGGCGGCAAACCGGCTTTTTGGCGTTCGGCGTTGGTCAGTTGGAGTAGTTGGGTGTCGTAGGGACTTTCGGCGATGAGTATGGGTGCGTTGGGGGGGAGAGGGGCCGCGATCGCGGAGCGATCGAGGGACGACATCGCGATCTGGGGGGATAGTAGCAACGCGATCGCGCCAAGGGAGAGTTGGAGATTGAAAAACTTCATAAAACTTCAGTAAAAACAAGTAAGCTTTTATATAGATAATAACCATCTTTAATTTATACCGCAGTAGAAATTTGGAGCGAAGTTTTATAATTTTTGAGTAGAAATTTAGGGAGATAGGGAAAAAAATGAGTTAAAATGACTTAGAAAAGTGTGAAATTCCTCTTTTTGAACCTGATGTCGATCCCTAGTAAATATCAGTCTATGTTTTGTAATATCTTTTCAGAAAAAACGGTATTAAGTAGGGTGGGAATTGCCCTGTAACGACTCAAAATCTAACAAATTATCTCACGCCTAGCAATGCCCACCTCAAGTCATCGGCAGACAAGGCTATTTTCACAAAGAATACATCGAGCAATATTAGTATAGAAATGGTTATTCTACAGCTTGAGTCACTTTGCCCACCCTACATTTACTGTATTTTTTTCATTTTTTAACTAACTTTACATCTTTTACAATTGATTGGTTAAGGCTTCTCTTCTGTCATCTTGGTGAGTTTGGTAGGTTAACGTGGTAGGAATATCTTGGGGGAGATAGCTAATCAGCAGCTTTAGAAAATACACTGGAAGAAACCACTCCATTCCAGGAATTGGTGAAAGCAGGTAGCTACTGAGCAAGAGGCTGCCCATATATAAAATAATCGATACTGCTCTCTGGAGGTAGGGCGGTGAGAGAAGGATGAGTGCTGTCGCAAAAATAAGATAGCTGTACGCAAACAAAGAGTACGTCCAATTTCCCCCAGGATATAACCAGGCTACAATTAGTGGGTGAAGGTGGATGGCGACAAACAAGAAATGATGTTTGAACCTGTATTCTGGCTTGTGATGCCAGCGCTTGGTAGTTTGGGTAGAGTTAACAATAGCTCCACCCACTAAATCGAAAGCAAGTATTGCTGCGATAGTTAATTGGACTAAATTCCATCCTAATTCGTTCAAAACTGCATATAGTGGCACGGCAACTGTAGCTATCAGCGTAGGAATCACGAATAACCACATCTCCGTTGCTGGCATATTGGGTCCGACAATAGAGTCCCAGATTCCTGGGAAGCCTTCTCTAGGTCGATCTAATTTGTTCATGAGAGCAAGATTGGCATAGCCTTTAGAGGAGTCTAGCCAATCTATCTCAAATCAACCTTAGACCTCAAGCGTCCGATCGCACCTCTTCACGTATCGTCCGTTCGATTGCCTCGTCCATCACTTCTGTCAACAGCGGAGAAAGATTGCGATCGAGGTATCCCGATCGGATAAACTCGGCGTAGGTATCGGCTTCAATATCGAAAAGTTTCTCTCGCAGGCGTTCGAGTTCGATGGACTGTAACTGAGGATATCTCAATTGCAATTGATAGCTTTCTTCTTCTAAACTCTTAAGCTGTCCTTTCACCAACCCTTGTTGATAGCGACAAAATTCCGGGTCGATATTAGCCGATGTTTCCAGTTGAGCGAGGTAGTCGAGAACCTTCCCTAACGCCGTGCGACGGGCGAGGATTTCGGAGTATTCTTGACGTTGGGGGCGATCGCCAATTAAGTCTAGCTTTTCGAGGAACAGTCGCGTTGTCAGTCCTTGGAATAATAATGTAAACAGAACCACCCCAAAGACGGCATCAATAATTTCCTGTCGTCCTTCGAGAAGGGTGGGAACGCTTAAAGCCAAAGCAATAGAAACGCCGCCGCGCAATCCGCCCCACCACAATACTGTTTTTTCGCGCCAGTCAATCTTTATGGGAGAAAGCCAGTTGCTAATGAGTCCTAAACCAAAGATGACTGCAACGCGCGTGAGGACAACGGCCGCGATCGCCACTAAAATTAAACGAAAATGTTCCGCTAAACTGGCAAACTGTATTTGGTCTCCAATTAACAAAAATACGATTGAGTTGACAAAAAAGGCGAGAAACTCCCAGAATTCCGACACAATCAGTCGCGTGCGCGGATTCATGCCAATTCGCGAGCCAAAATTGCCCAAAATCAATCCCACGCTAACCACGCCAATCACCCCAGAACCGCCTAATTCTTCGGCAATCAGGTACGTCCCATAAGCTGAAACCAGCGTCAAAGATTGTTCCACTAAGGGCAAGTCAAACCGCTGCGTCAAATAGGAAATGCCAAATCCAACTAACGCCCCCGCGCCCGTTCCGATGCCCACAAAGGCGACAAAACGTGCAATGGTTGTGGGGACGGAAAACTCTTCAATTCCCAGCGGAATGCCTACTAACAACAAAAAGGCGACAACCGCTACGCCGTCGTTGAATAAACTTTCTCCCTCCATCACCACGGTTAAGCGCTTACTCGCCCCCAATTCGCGGAATAATGCTACCACCGACACGGGATCCGTTGCCGAGAGACTTGCCCCCAAAAGTAAGGCGATCGCGATCGGCAACCCAGCCAATTGACTCGTTGCCATTGCCACCCCTACCACTGAAATAATCACGCCGACGATGGCAAATAAACTCACCGGAATCCAATTTGCCTTGAGATCGCGCCAGCGCATATTCCAAGCGGCTTCAAATAACAAGGGCGGCAAAAATATTTCTAAAATTAACTCCGGCGACAGATTCACCAGTCGCACATTAATAAAGGCTAAACCCAATCCCACAATTACCAGCAGCAGCGTATAAGGAATTGCGCGAAACCAACTAAAAACGCGCGAAATCGTCGCAACGCTTAACGAGACTGACAGAACGACGAGAAATTGTTCGAGATTTCCTTTAATTGACAAGTCTGTCGCAGATTCTAATGCCATTTACTTCTTGCCTCTTGTCTGAAAGAATGACCATCTAACTCAAAACCCAAAACTCATAACTCATAACCGTGTACGGACGTTATATATAACGTCCCTACAATATACGGACGTTATATATAACGTCCCTACAATAACTCATCACTCAGTTTGTGCCATAAATTCTGCCATCCGCCGGACGGCTGTTTCTAAAATTTCAATGTCGCGGACGAGGGCAAAACGGACGTATCCTTCTCCCGCTTGTCCGAATCCCGCGCCGGGAGACACCGCTACGCCTGTCGCCTCGACGAGTTCAACGGCGAAGGGGATCGATCGCGTTTGCCACGGTTCGGGTAGCTTGGCCCAAACGTAGAGGGTGGCTGGGGGGACGGGAACTTGCCAACCGATGCGGTGCAGCGCTTTGGTGAAGGCATCGCGACGCTGACGGAAGGTGTTTACTGTGTCTTCAACGATGGCGCGATCGCTATTTAAGGCGGCGATCGCGCCGTTCATAATTCCGCGATATTGGTTAAAATCGATGACGGCTTTGACTTGTCGCAGCGCGCCGATGAGTTGGGCGTTGCCGATGGCGTAACCGATGCGAAATCCTCCCATGTTGTAGGATTTGGAGAAGGTCCAAAATTCAATAGACACTTCTTTGTGAGGATCGGCTTGGAGGATGGAGGGGGGTTTGGGGGTGCCTGTAAAGACGATATCGGCGTAGGGAAAGTCGTGGACGAGGGTGATTCCCCGTTTTCGACAGAAGGCGACGGCTTCCTCGAAAAAGGAAAGGGGCGCGATCGCGGTTGTTGGGTTGTGGGGATAGCTCAGTACCATCATTTTGGCATTGTTTGCTACCTCTGACGGAATATCTTCGAGTTTTGGCAAGAAACGATTTTCTGCGCGTAAGGGCATCGGGTGAATCTTTCCACCTGCGAGATACACGCCCCCCGCATGGGAGGGATACCCCGGATCCTGTAATAGGGCGACATCTCCCGGATTTAAGAGGGCGAGGGGCAAGTGGGCGGTTCCTTCCTGACAGCCGACGAGGGGCAAGACTTCTGTTTCGGGGTCGAGGGGAATTCCAAACCTTTGCGTGTATTTACTTGCGCATTCTTCCCGAAAGTTGCGGGTATTGCGAAAGAGAGTGTAGCCGTGACTGTGGCGATCGCGGAGGGAGTCTTCGATGGCCGCGATCGCCTCTGGGGGCGCTGCCAAATCCGACGAACCCAGAGACAGATCGAGAATTTCCCATCCGGCGGCTTCCGCTTTGGCTTTGGCGCGATCCATATCGGCAAAGACATTAGCTTGCAAGGGATGCAAGCGTTGAGCGAGTTGTATCATGGGAGAGTGCAAGATAGTACACCACCTGCGCGATCGCAATCCTCCGATAAAGTCTCAATTGACCTGTACGGGCGGGGTTACCCCGCCCCTATCAATGACCAATTATAAATTACTTTCGACTAAAGCTTGAAGGGCTTGCTTGCCGATCGCGCCCTCGTGAGATGCAGCCACTTCCTTGCCTTTAATCACTCTCAAAGCTGGCACGCCTTCGACCTTACATTTTGCCACAGATTCGGGATTAGGATCCACTTCCAGTTTAACCACCTTCAGGCGATCGCCGTACTCCTCTGCAATCTTATCGACTGAAGGCGCAACCAACTTGCACGGGCCGCACCAAGGAGCCCAAAAATACACTAACACTGGCTTATCCGAAGCGAACACTTCTGTTTCAAAGTTAGCATCGCCGATCGCAACAACAGAACTCACAATCCCTGACCTCCGAAGCAATTATCCATTTAATTATCCCTTGAATTAACACTTGTGACATTTCCGCGCGCGAGCAGAAGTGACGACCTCAGAAATTATATCGCCCCAGCTCGTTTTAGCGAAATCTAAATATAGCACTACGCATCAGCGTCTTAACACTTGCCGAGAGCGGAAAGCTAAAAGTAGCCATCTCGATCGCCGATCGCTGAGAGCTGACGGCTGAGAGCTGACGGCTGAGAGCTATATTTAAAAACCGGATTTGAGTCGGTGCAAATCTAATGCACGAGGGGAGAATGCAACTCCCAAGGCACAGCAGCACTCGTCAACCCGGTTTTCAAGCTGTCCTCAACTCTACATTCGCGGTGAAGACCTTAGCTCTTTCTCAGTTGCTCTCTCAATTGTTCGAGTTCGCTATCCACCTCAGTATTATTCCCGGCATCCGTTTGAGTTTGAGGTTGACCTTGGGGCAAGGCTTGTTGGTCGGGCGAAGCGCCGGAAATACTCGCCTTAAGTGCTTCCAACTCCGAATCAACATCGCTCGACCCTTCCAACTGGGCAAACTGAGATTCGAGATCGTTTCCTCCCAGTTCGTGGGCAGCTTGGGAACGAGCTTCTATCATTTGCACCTTTTCTTCCATGCGCTCAAAAGCAGCCATTGCCGAGCCGGTATTCATGTTACCAATGCTATTCTGCAATTGCTCGTTGGCTTTGGCGGCTTGGGATCTGGCCTTGAGCATATTTTTCTTGGTTTTCGCCTCAGAAATTTTGCTCTCGAGCTGAATCAAATTCTTCTTAAGCCCGTTAACTTGAGCGGTTTGCTGTTCGAGTTGAGCTTGGAGAACTCCGGCTGTATCGGCATATCCTTTTTTACGCTGGAGTGCTTCGCGGGCAAGACCTTCATCCCCCTTTGTCAGCGCCAATTGCGCCCGTTGCTGCCATTTGTTGGACTCGTCTTGATTTTGTCGCAACTGCGTCTCTGTGCGCTTTTGGGCGGCAATAGCTTGGGCAACGGCTTGGCGCAGTTGCACGAGGTTTTCCTGCATATCGATGACAGCTTGCTCGAGTACCTTTTCTGGGTCTTCGGCTTTGCTGACCATATCGTTGAGATTGGCACGCACGACGCGGCTGAGGCGGTCAAATAATCCCATGACGCTTTCTATCCTATTGGTGTGTACAATTTTAAGCGAACGTTAATGTTGTTTGTCGCGATAATTTAAGAGCTTGTTTCTAGTTTGACATAATCCCCCCGTACAACAGCATTGTTGTATTGGCTCTCTGTGTTATTTCGATTTTAGCGATTTTCGGCGATCGCGGGCTGTGCCATCGCTCCTAGACTGGTACAATTGAGGGGCTAGAGCTTTGTTCTATTTCCCCTATGTCTGCTATTCCCCTCGATCGCATCCGCTACAACGACCAAGGTTTGGTGCCTGCCATTGCCCAGGACTATCTCGATGGAACGGTTTTGATGATGGCGTGGATGAGTCGAGAGTCGCTGTCTAAAACCCTTTCTACTGGAGAGGTTTGGTATTGGAGTCGTTCGCGCCAGGAGTTGTGGCACAAGGGCGCGACTTCGGGACATATTCAAAAGGTGCGCCAGATGCGTTACGATTGCGATAGCGATGCGATTTTGGTGACAATCGAGCAGGTGGGGGATATTGCCTGTCACACGGGGGAACGCAGTTGTTTCCATCAGGTTGAGGAGACGAAGGAAGCGCCGCCTGCCGATACGATGACGGGATTATACGACACAATTCGCGATCGCCGCGACCATCCCACGGAGAATTCCTATACTTGTCAGTTGTTTGCAGGCGGCGATAACAAAATTTTAAAGAAAATTGGCGAGGAAGCGGCTGAGGTGGTCATGGCGTGCAAAGATGACGATAAGGACGCGATCGCCGCCGAAATTGCCGATTTGTTTTATCATACCCTCGTCGCGGCTGCCCATCACGGCGTAGAATTGCGCGAGGTTTATCGCGTGCTTCACGAACGTAAATCTTAGGGCTTTAGATATACTCGCGCGCGTGAAATCCCATAACTCTTTTTTCGCTCTACTACGACTTGCACCCTGAGTGCCTATAACTGATAGTCCTGGAAGGATCGACCATTATGAGCGTTCTCATTCCCGATGATATTCTCCGAGCTACAAAAATGACGGAGGATGAATTAAAGCTAGAAATTGCAATTATGCTCTACCAGCAAGACAAAATCAGTAGCGGTAAAGTTCGCGCCTGGACTGGACTGAGTGTCATTGAATTTCAGCACGAACTGGCGAAGCGCGGACTTTGTGTTAACTATGATGTGGAAGAGTTTCAGTCGGATGTTAGTACGCTGCAATCAATGGGCTTACTATGATTATTGTCAGCGATACCTCGCCGATTACGAATTTAGCCGCGATCGGTCAACTCGATTTGCTTCAAAAACTCTACACTTGTATTGCGATCCCAATGGCTGTTTACAACGAAATGGCAGCGGTTAATAAAGCTGTTCCTGGCGCAGTAGAGGTGCAAACTTCCCCCTGGATAAAAACTCAAGCTGTTGCCAATTTACAACAAGTTAAAATTATTCAGGAAAGCCAAGAAAATATCGATCTAGGTGAAGCAGAGGCGATCGCACTAGCGCTAGAAATAAAAGCGAATTTACTCCTGATGGATGAACGTCGAGGACGCGCAGTGGCAGCGAATTACGGTTTGCAGGTTACTGGATTATTAGGCGTTTTCGTGCAAGCTAAGCAAAATCGTTTAATTCCGACAGTTAAACCCCTGTTAGATCGACTGATAGAACAAGCCAATTTTCGAGTCAGCCGTCAGTTGTACGCTAATATTCTGACCCTTGTCGGCGAACAGTAGCGAAATACAATCGCGTTTCCATTGCATAACTCTTACTTGCTTCCCCTTTCTCATTTTCTAAATTTTTTCAAATAAATAAACACTATCTCGCGCAAAAATCAACTCAAAATCCTCCTCTTCTGCCAGCCGAAATTGAAGTCCTTTAAAAGTTTCATAACCTCCCTCGTCGGGATGGGCGTGGTCTAAATTAAGCAGTACGTATTGATAAATTCCTAAATTTTCCGATAAAGAATTTGGACTAATAATATGAATGAGTTTCCGATGGCTGAGATGGGGAAGAATACGCGATGAGGTAAGAACACCTCCTTTTGTTTCTACTTTCTCAACTGCCTGTCGCGTTGCTACAACAGTATCAATATTTTCGAGATAAAGAGACCAAAAGTAGCCAAATTTGGCAAGGGCCATAAAAACAACTAAAGTCCAAGCAATTATCCAACGATTCTGCTTAAACAAGCCCTTTTCCGATGCCATTGTACCAATGCTCATTATCATTAAAAAAGGAACGATGGGTAAAGAATATTGATGGATGAGATCTTTTTGACCGGTATAGCTTGTCAGCAAATTCATCCCTAAAATTGGAAGTGCTGCTAAAAGTGGAGCTAAATAGCGAACGGAGATTCCCCATAAAACGGGAATAAATAATAAGATTAAATACTCTAAATTCGCGAGCGTAAATAACTGGCGAACAGCAATATCCGGTCTGAGAAATAAATTCGCGATCGCCTCTGCAATCGAATCCCCTAATTCGCCGTATCGAGAAATAGCGTGATAGCCGTCGGGTTTAAAGATGGGAACGAGAATTCGTGTGAAAATCAAGAACCACAAACTTCCGGAAATTAGTGCATAAATGCCGTAAATTCGACGTTTTTCAAATAAAATTAACCACAATCCCATAAAAGTAACTAATAAAGATAACGAAGCGCGACAGCCTAAAATAAGAGTCGTCGCGATCGCAAATACGACGGGTTTTCTGGCGCGCGCCGACCAAACTGAGGTTAAAATTAAGGGAACGGCGATAACTTCGGGATGAAAATCGAATAAATTGATATTAAAAATTAGCGGATAAAGCCAATAGGCGATGGCAATTGTTCGGACCTGCTGGCGATTGAGTCCGGCTTGTCGGGCTAATTTTACAATAGGCCATGCTGCAATAGAAAGAGAAACTGCTTGAATGGCAAATAGCAAATGGACATCGGGATAAATTCTGTAAAGTCCCTGTAGAATATAATATATCCACTCTGCGTGGCCGCCTAGAAAATGATATCCCCAAAAGGAAATAATGGGAGGTTTGTCAATACTTAATAAGTATAAAACTTGGTCGTGATAGCCTAAATCGAGAGCACCTGAGTGGAAGAGGGCGTGACGCAGGCTACTGAAGAAAAATAGGAGGAGTGCGTAGGCCGCGATCGCCAAAGGAAGAGTCATCTGCCAATTCCCAAGTTCGGAAATCTTGAGTTTGAAAGCTTTCATGGGCAACTCGCATTTTAATTTAATGTATAAAACCTTGGCTTCGGAGAGAATTTAGAATAGAAGAATTCAGAAGGGAAGAAGTAGGAGCAGGGTTTTCCCGCCCATATACCGAGGGAAGCCTTGAGAATTTATAGCCTTTCTCAAGTGGATGAGGACAAATGACAAATGACAAATGACAAATGACCTGTACGGGCGGGGTTACCCCGCCCCTACTGACCATCGCGAACAACCAGAGAAAGGGTAAATTCGCGATCGCGATCGCTAATGACATCGATTTGATATTGTCCCCCTTGAATAATTTCACCTTCCCATAACTGTACCCCCTCAGCCTCTTCCACAAATTGACTGTCGGGAAAGCGAACATCGAGACTAACCTGTCCTTGGAGAACAGCAACTTGCAAAATTTGTCCTGTCTCCACCGCCACCAAATAGCGCTTAACGGTTGTGGGAGAAGTTTGTCCTTGGAGTTCGAGGGGTTCTCCGGGGGAGTCAAAGGGGATAAAAACCGGTTCGCGATCGTAACTGAGTTGGGGGGAGGGGGTTGGCGTGGCAGCAGGAGAAGGAGAAGGAGAAGGAGAAATAGTCGGCGAGGGGATTGGTTCTAGGGCATCATCTAAACGAAGATTCAGTTGATAGCCATAGTCGCTTTCTGGGGAACCGGCAACGGCGAGGAGTTGGACGGTATAGTCACCGCTTTGAGGGAGAGAACCTTCCCAATTTTTAACTAAAGACGCATCGGCTGCAACTGTATTGCCGTCGGGACTGAGAATCTTCAACACCACTCCCTCACTTTCCACAGCAGCCTGCAAGCGTTGTTCTGCCTCTGCGGGAATGACATAATTAACGATCCCATCGCTAACCAAGCGGCCGCGATCGCTGAAACTTTCGCCTCCCAACAAACGAATGCGGCGCGTGGGGGGAGTCGGCGTGGAAGAGGGGGTTTCTTCGGGGGTAGGCGAGGGACTTTCGGCGATAGTTTCAGTTGGCGCAGGCACAGCCGTTTCGGGTTGCGGCTTAAACAGCATCGTCACCAAACCCCAGGCCCCCACTCCAGCAACCAAGGCTAGCAATACCGTCAATCCCCCCAAAAACCAAGGACTATCCACTAGCGACTCCTGACTCTGTTGGGGAATAAAAGGTTCTCGCTGCGCCGGTTCCGGCTTTTTGGCGACGGGTTCCTGCCGTCCTCCCACCGCCTGGGTTGCCATTTCTGAGGCAGCGTTTTTAGGGGCAACAGGGGCAGTTGGAGGGGGAGGAGGAGCGGGGGATGATGGAGGGGCAGTGGGAATGGGTGCTGGTGACGGTTCTAGGGCTTGTAGAACTTCAGGAACGTCGGGGTAGCGATCGCTCGCTTGCGGTGCGAGCATTTTGTCGAGAACGGCGGCAAATTCCGGGCTGACATTGGCTTTGGATTGCCACTGCCAAGTTTGAGTTGCAGGATCGCACAATTCGGCAGGTTCGCGCCCGGTTAGGAGAACAACTGCTGTGGCTGCTAGGGAATATAAATCGCTGGCAAAATTAACCGTTCCCGTTTGTCGCTGTTCGGGAGGCGCGTAACCGGGTTGAGTCGCTACGGTGGAGAGGCTTTCCCCGTCAACCGATTGAAAGCGATGGGCCAAATCCGCGATCGCGCCAAAATGAATAAGAACTGCTTCCCCTTCAGTTTCCTCGAAACTCACCCCCGACGAACTGCGCAGAACGATGGTTTGTGGGGTAATATTGCCGTGAATGATATTGTGGCGATGTAAATAGTCGAGTACGGGAAGGAGGCTTTCGAGCAACTGTCGCACTTCTGCTTCTCCGAAGGTTGCATTGTGACTCTGACGCACGCGCAGCAACTCTCGTAGCGTTTGACCTTCAAAGTGAGATAAGACGAGAAATAGGCGATTTTCTCCCTCGAAAGTGGCTTGAACTTGGGGAAGTTGTCGGTGTTGCAGGCGGTACAGTCGGCTAGATTCTTTTTGGAAGCGTTCTGTCGATCGCGATCGCACCTCTGGCGTTGCTTGGGGGTTGAGCGATAATTCTTCTAGGGTACAAGCTTCGTTAAACCTGCCTTCGTCGCTGGCGAGATAGGTGCGATAAAATTCGGCTTGCGCGAAAAGGCGAGTGACGCGATATCGTTGATTTAAGAGGGTTCCTGGCTCGATGGGAGGCAGCATAGGGATCGCAGGGTGGGGTTCTCTTTTTTGATTTTACCGGTTGCGGGCGGGGCGGATACCAACGATGGCGCGAGGAATTGGGGACGGAGAACCAATGACCAATAAATAGACCGTGCCGCCCAACCCCCTTCGTCCCCCTTATATAAGGGGGTTGGGGGTCGGCACACGACCTAAAATCCGTTTAAAAATGACCAATGACCAATTCTATTTATCAAACCATTTTATCGGTTCAAAGACAGCATCCTGAATGGTTAAAGGAGAAATATCGAGGGTTGGCGTGGGAAAGCGATCGCTATCAAACTGCGCTGAATGAGAAAGTCGCGGGAATTTTTGAGTCGGCAGGCGATGGAGAGGAGGCGATCGCGAAGTTGAGGACTTTTTTGCAAAAGTTATTGGTTGACGAATTTTTCTCCTCGTCTCTTTTTCGGGAAATGCTAACTTTGCTTCGGGTTGAGAGGCGAGAGTCCCAAAAAGCGCGATCGGGAATTGCTATTTTACTTTTAGATGCCGAAAACTTACAACTCGATGGCAAAACCGAACTTTTCTTAACCTCAGTTTGTACTTGTCCTCTACGGGTTAAAATTGCTTTTGCCGACTGGAAAAATTTAGGGAAACTCGATCGCGAATTGCACGATCGAGGCTACGATCTTATTCACGTTCCCGGCGGTCGCGACCACGCTGATGGTAAAATGATTGCTGTGGGTTCGTCGTTGCACGAACATTATCCCCAAGCCACCGAAGTTTTGGTTTGTTCCTCCGATACGGTGATGACCAATCTCTGCAATCATTTACAGAAAAAGGGATTGATTGTTTATCGAATTGGGAAACACGGCGAGTTAATTGGGGTTTTAAACTGTCAGACCAATGAGATTCAAACTCACGCGATCGGTCTTTTGCTAGATATTCCTTCAATTAATGAGTTCACTAAAATTGTTAAAAAAATAATTAAAGAAGAACAAAAAATTAGCCAAAGTCACTGGATTAAGCTTTCTCAAATTTCCCAACTCTTCAAAAATCAGTACAAGCTGAGTATCAGCCAAGTTATTTCCAGTCACATTTTCGGTAAAAAGGCGATTGAGTTTTTTTCCGAAGATGTCGCCAATTTTGCGATCCATAAACCTTCCTCATCGGCTGAATTCTATATTAGCCTCTTTGAACAGTCTGTCACTCAAAATACCATTCAAATTAATAATGATGACCTCAATTCAAAAGTACAGAAAAGCGAACTTCCTTCAATTAATTCCTCCGATGAACTCGAACAAGTCATTTTAGAAATTGCAAATACTTTAGTCGATAAGTCGGGAACTTTTATTGAGGTAGGACTTTTGGGTGCAGCGTTTCGCAAACAATATGGAGTCGCAATCAACAAAATCGTAAAGCAATTAAAAGTTGCCAGTAATTTCTCTCAATTTTTACAATCTTCTAAGCGATTTAAACTTAAAAAGACTTCAAAATCTTACCAAGTCGCTTTAACAGAAAAATAAATGTAGTAGGCTGGCAAGGTTATCAATACTAGCTCGCGCTGTGAATCACCGAACTATCCTCCTAAATCAGGAATATTTTTGTCTAGAAGATGGTAATTCCCTAGGAATCTATCTCCTTTAATTAAAGGATAAAAAATAGTCATTAATCGTTTTTCTTTTAAAACCTTGTTTGGATTGTAATCAGAACAACTAACACAATAATATGCACTGATAGATTGACGACATCCGCCAAATGTCCAAATGAGGAGTTTTCTATCTCGACCAATCTCTACTCCCTCGAACATTCCGGTTCGACTTAAAATAAAATAAGCAATAATGTAAAACGCAAAAATAAGTGATGACAATGAGTATATGTAACGAAGTTTCATGAAAAATAGAAAAATAAATGTAGGGTGGGCAAGGTTATCAATCTAGCTTGAAGAAGAAATCGGAAAAATCTCTTGCCCACCATCGGGAACAAGTTAATGGTGGGCATTGCCAAGGGTGAGAAAATTTGTTGAATCCAGCTTTTGAGCGGCAATTCCCACCCTACAAAATACTAAAAATCAGAAAACTACGATCGTTTTCCGTCAATCATAGAAGTTTGTTCCGGCAGCAGGTCAAATTTACCTTTATCTTTTATAAGATGAAAATTGCCTTACCTTCCGGTGCCTTGCGGTGGGCATTACTAATTTGCATAAAAATGTAAGGTTTTGAGTTTTTGGCGGTAATGCTCACCCTACTAACTTATGGGGATAGTTAGAACCGGCATTCCGATAGTTAAACAATGAGCAGGGGCGCTGCACAAAACGCCCCTTACTTTCAAAACCCGCCTATTTTCTTAAGAAACGGCTGAAGCTGCCGAACTGCGCCGCCGCCGCCCGGGTCTCGTACTTGTTTCTTCTTCCGAGGGCGTTTGGAGCAAAAACACAACCAAGGGACGACTTTGTAGTTCTCGGTTGGCTAAACGCTGTAACGTTCCTTCAATATCGAGTCGCAGTCCCATCCAATCCATCTCTATGCGATCGCCTTTAGCTGCCGCTATTTCTTGAGAATAATTATTCAAAGCGCGTTCGATGGTGCGAATCACCAACTGTTGCAAGAGCGATTCTTCGACGGAGGTGACGACTCCGCGCAGGTGAATGGCGGGTTGAGCCAGCAATTGCAAATCCCGTCCCACAGCAGCCGAAACGGTTACTACGCCGTCTTCTGCGAGCTGTTGCCGTTCTTTGAGGACGCGATCGTGAACCACCCCAGCGCGATCGACCAGTTGCAGACCAGATTGTACTTTGCCCGCCGCGCAAATGCTATCGGTTGTCAACTCGACAATATCTCCGTTGTCGATAATCACCGTATTCTCTTCGGGAATTCCCATTTGATGCGCCATTTGAGCGTGTTGGACGAGCATTCGATGCTGTCCGTGGACGGGAACGAAGAATTTGGGTTTGGTGAGGGCGAGCATTAATTTGTGGTCTTCGCGCGCGCCGTGTCCCGATACGTGAATTCCGTGGTGGCGACCGTAAATCACATTGGCCCCTTGCATCATCAACCGGTCGATGGTATCGACGACGGCGAGGGTGTTGCCGGGAATGGGGTTGGCGGAAAAAACGATGGTGTCTCCCGCTCGGACTTTAATTTGGCGGTGTTCGTTTTTGGAAATCCGCGTCAGCGCGGCTAAGGGTTCGCCTTGGGAACCGGTTGTTAAAATTAACACTTTTTCGTCGGGAAGGCGACCGACTGATTTGAGGGGCTCGAAGATGTTGTCGGGACATTTAATGTAGCCCAAGTTGCGCGCGTGGGCGATGACGTTGAGCATGGAACGCCCGACGACGGCGACTTTGCGGTTGTTCTTTTGGGCGAGTTCGAGGATGATGTTGATGCGGTGGACTGAGGAGGCGAAGGTTGTCACCATCAGTCTGCCGGGGGCTTGGGCGAAGATACGGTCTAAGTTGGGATAAACCGATCGCTCTGAGGGGGTATGTCCGGGAACTTCGGCGTTGGTGGAGTCGCTGAGGAGGCAGAGTACGCCTTTTTCTCCGTGTTCGGCGAGGCGGTGCAGGTCGTAAAATTCGCCATCGACGGGGGTGTAGTCGATTTTGAAGTCGCCGGTGTGGATGATGACTCCCAGGGGGGTGTGGATGGCGACGGTGAAGCTGTCGGCGATGGAGTGGGTGTTGCGGATGTATTCGACGAGGAAGTTTTTGCCGATGCGTACCATGTCTCGGGGTGCGACGCTATGGAGTTGGGTGCGATCGCTCACTCCGGCTTCTTCGAGTTTGTCGCGCAGCAGGGTCATGGCAAGGCGCGGACCGTGGATTTCGGGGATGTCGAATTGTTTGAGGTGGTAGGCAATGCCGCCGATGTGGTCTTCGTGTCCGTGGGTGACAATCATCCCTTTGACTTTGTGGCGATTTTCGCGCACGTAGGTCATGTCGGGCAGCACAATATTGACCCCGTGCATTCCGTCGGTGGGAAAGGCAAGTCCGGCATCGAGGAGGATCATTTCGTCTTCGTACTCGAAGATGCAGGTATTTTTGCCGATCTCGTGCAGTCCGCCGAGGGGAATGATTTTTAGGGTCGGTTTGGCTTCGGTTTTAGTCATGTGTAATGTGTTGTGTTTGTTTGAAATTTAAACTTGACAGATCGGAAAATTTGTGCGGCAGAGGTGGGAAACGCGCTGCGCTTCGGCCGCGATCGCGATCGCATTCTCTTCCTAACATTTAAAGAAAAGATAACTGTTGCATCGCTTGTTTGAGGATGTCGTGGAGTTCGGGGGACAGTTCGCACAAAGGCGAGCGAACGCTGCCTGCGTCCCAACCTTGGAGTTTCAAAGCGGCTTTGACGGGGATGGGATTGGTCGTGGAAAATAATGCTTTAAACAGGGGCAAAAGCTGTAAATGAATGGCTAAGGCGGTTGAATTTTGACCGGTAGCGAAGGCGTGGCACATTTCCTGGAGTTGGGCTGCGGCTAAATGACTGGCGACGCTGACGACTCCCGTTGCGCCCACAGCCAGAAGGGGGAGGGTGAGGGCATCTTCGCCCGAGTAGATTGCAAATGACGCTGGGGTACAAGCTCGAATTTGACTCGCTACATCTAAACTACCGCTTGCTTCCTTAATCGCCACAATATTATCGATTTCTGCCAACTTCGCTACTGTTTCTCCTTGAAGGCTGACTCCCGTGCGTCCTGGAATGTTGTATAGCATCACGGGCAATTCCGGGCAAGCCAGGGCAATCGATTGGAAGTGCCGATACAGCCCTGCTTGAGGGGGTTTGTTGTAGTAGGGGGCGACTTGTAATGTTCCATCTACTCCCAGTTTAGCAGCTTTTTGAGTGGCTTCGATAGCATGGCTGGTAGAATTTGACCCGGTACCGGCAATAACCTTGGCGCGATCGCCAATTGCGCCTTTAACAACTCGAAATAATTCGTATTTCTCAGTTTCGCTCAGCGTGGGAGATTCGCCCGTCGTCCCGCAGACAACGATTGCGTCGCTGCCTTGTTCGACGAGATGAACGGCGAGTTTTTCGGCAACTGTATAATTGACGCTGCCATCGTCATTAAATGGCGTAATCATTGCCGTCGCGACTCGGCCAAAATAGTCTTGGGTCATTGCATTTTCAGATGGAATTTAGAGGGGAAGAATGGGAGAATAGAAGAATTCAGAATGGGAGAATGGGAGAATTCAGAATGGAAGAAGTAGAGACACGGCATTTTTACTTCTTTAAGTTCTTTTGCCATAATATCGCTCTTCGCCATGTCCCCAGAATTGAAGAAGGAACGCTTTATAAACGTCTGTACGCCAAGTTGGGAAACCGCAGCGGTTAACGGATAGGTTGAGACTTGGAGGCGTGAAACTCTGCTTAAAGAGGGGATAACGGATCGGTTATGACCAACGACCAATGACCAATGACCAATGACCAATGACCAATTTATACAGAAGCCGCTGCTGGAGAACGCAGCAAATTTTCCTTCACCAACAATTCGGCAATTTGGACGGCATTGAGAGCCGCACCTTTGCGAATTTGGTCGCCGCTTAACCACAATTCCAACGCCCCCGGATGGGACAAATCTTGACGGAGACGACCCACTAATACATTATCTTTCCCCGTCGCTTCAAAGGGCATGGGAAAATAATTTGCTCCCCAATCTTCCACAAACTTAACTCCCGGCGCTGCGGCTAAGATTTCCCGCGCCTGTTCGAGGTCGAAAGGCGTTGCAAATTCGAGATTAATCGCTTCCGAGTGAGCGCGCAATACGGGAACGCGGACGCAAGTGGCACTAACCCGCAATTGGGGAGCGTCGAAAATCTTGCGCGTTTCGTTAATCATTTTCATTTCTTCCTCGCAATACCCAGCCTCGTTGAGGGGGGAGTTGTGAGGAAATAAATTAAACGCTAGGGGATAGGGAAAAATATTCGCTTGGGGTTCTTGTCCGTTGAGAATGGCTTTTGCTTGCTCCTTCACCTCTTCCATTGCGCGCGCCCCCGCTCCGGACGCGGACTGGTAGGTGGAAACCACGATGCGCTCGATGGGTTGGACGCGGTGGAGGGGATAAACGGCAACGCCCATTAAAATTGTCGTACAGTTGGGGTTGGCGATGATTCCTCGATGGCTAGCCGCCGCTTGGGGGTTGATTTCGGGGACGACGAGGGGAACTTGGGGGTCGAGGCGAAAGGCGCTGGAGTTGTCAACGGTGACGGCACCAGCGGCGACGGCTTTGGGGAGTAAGGCTTTGGAGATGGAACCTCCGGCGGAGGCTAAAACTAGGTCAATTCCTGCAAAAGCGTCTTCGTTTGCCACTTGGACGGGTAATTTTTCGCCTCGAAAGGAGATTGTTTTTCCTGCCGAACGAGGGGAAGCGAGCAGTTTGAGGTCGGCGAGGGGAAACGAGCGTTCCTCCAACAGTTGGACTAATTCGGCTCCAACGGCTCCTGTTGCGCCGAGGATGGCGACGCGCGCTGAATCAGACAAGTGATTTTCCTCCGTTTGTTGAAAATAGTTCAGTTATAAGGGCTTGAATAAGGATTTACCCTATGGGGTTAGAAGTTTATTTAGAGTTTCTATGAATTTAGCAAAATCCGCTCGTTTTTCCAAAATTTAAATTTTTCGGGGAGGTGAGGGGATGGGGGGATGGGGAGATGGGGGGATAACCATTGGTGATTTTCCCGTACAGAACTGTAGGGACGTTCAATTGAACGTCCCTACGATGTTGAAACGGTTCCTCGAACTGCCTTCTGCCCTAAGAACGCACGACGCGATCGCGGCCCTCGAAGAAAGAGACCCGCGATCGCCTATCATAGAAGTTCGGTTTAAAGTTTTGCTATTTTCTATATATTCCCACAGACATCGCACATCGACTATGAAAGTTACCCAGGAGAAGCTTCCCGCAAGCCAAGTCCGTCTCGATATTGAAATTCCGTCTGAAACCTCCAAGCAAGTTTACGAGAAGATCGTACAGCGGTTGGCGAAGTCGGTGAGTCTGCCTGGGTTTCGCAAGGGCAAGGCTCCGCGCAATATTCTCTTGCAGCGCCTCGGACCGCAGCGGGTGAAGGCTGAAGCTCTTGAAGAGTTGATCCAAGATAACCTCGAACGCGCCATTAAAAGCGAGTCCATCGACGCGATCGGCAATTATAATCTCGTCAGTTCCTTTGATGACTTACTCGCCCGCTTTACCCCCGGCGAACCGTTTATTTTTTCGGCTTCGGTGGATGTCCCCCCGGAAGTGGAGTTGGGCGAGTATCGAGGGTTGAAAGTGACGGCAGAAAAGACCGAGTACGACCCCCAACAAGTCGAGGAACTCATTCAACGCCAACAAGACGCTCACGCTACCCTCGTGCCGGTAGAAGGTCGTCCGGTGCAAATGGGAGATATGGCTGTGGTGGACTATGCGGGACGTTTGGCCGATGCTGATGAAGAGGCAGAACCCATCGAAGGCATTGAAGCGACTAATTTTCAAATGGAAATTGACGAGGGCAAGTTTGTCAGCGGTTTAATAGAAGGCATTGTCGGCATGAATTTGGAGGAGACGAAGCACATTCCGGTGACGTTTCCCGAAGATTATCCCCAAGAAGCGCTGGCGGGGAAAGAGGTTGTTTTTGAAGTGACCGTTAAGGAACTTAAGGAAAAGGAACTGCCCGAGTTGGACGATGAGTTTGCCGAAGAGGTGAGCGAATTTGAGACAATGGCAGAATTGCGGGAGTCCTTGGAGTCTCAGTATCGCGAAAGTGCCGATCGCGAAACCCAAAACAGCATTGAAGCGGCGTTGGTGGCAGAATTGGTCAAAGATGCCAAAATTGACCCGCCAGCGACGAAAATCGAACGCGAACTCGATACGCTGCTGACACAGACGGCGATGCAAATGCAGCAGTATGGGATGCAGCTCGATCAGTTATTTACTAAGGAAAATTTGCCCCAATTGCGCGAGCGATCGCGGCCCGAGGCCATCGAACGACTGCGACAATCTTTAGCACTGTTGGAGGTAGCCAAACGCGAATCCCTAGAACCCGACGAGGAGGCGATCGCAGCCAAGGAAAAGGAGTTGCTCGAAGAACTCAGCGATAAAGATGTGGATCCCGAAAGATTGCGCTCTTTTGTTATAGAAGATTTGAGCAAAGACAATGCCCTGAAATGGTTGCAAGAGCAAGGATCCGTCGAACTGGTTCCCAAAGGTTCCCTCGACAAAGACGAAGAGGAAGGAGAGGAAGGAGAGGAAGGAGAGGAAGAACCCGCACTCGATGCCAGCGAAGCCACGGTTGAGGTGGAAGCCGAAGAGGTTTAGTTCTGAAATCAATTTCGCCCGTAGTAGGGACGTTCAATTGAACGTCCCTGGTGTTGAAACGGACTCTTCACTCGATCGATCTAGATTATTAACCCGTTTTAACGGGTTTTAGCTATTAGCCGTGAAATTGATTTCACGGCGGACGCTCGAACCCAAGGAGCAAACTAAGTCCAGCCCTAACTTGTCACAAATGCTCAATGACAAACAACCAAAGACCAATGACAAAGGACAAAGGACAAAGGACTAATCCCCCATAACAAATCGAAACTTAAGGCATAATAATCAATAAGAGCCCTCTGACCCGTTAGATCGCTCCCTATGGAGAAAACTCAACCCAGTTAAGCCCCACATCCAGTTTGCCTACTCACCCACTTCGACCGGACACCGCCTTTATGATTCACTCCTCGATAAATTCCTCCATAACCAGTCAGTCTTTTTCCCCCCTTGCCAGCCGCACCCGCAGCAATATCCAAGCGATCGCGCCTCAAGCGATCGTGCCGATGGTCCTAGAACAGTCGGGCATGGGAGAAAGAGCCTTCGACATCTACTCTCGGCTGTTGCGCGAACGCATTGTATTTCTGGGAACCGAAGTCAACGACACCGTAGCCGACTCCATCGTCGCCCAAATGCTCTTCCTCGAAGCCGACGATCCCGAAAAAGATATTCAACTTTACATCAACTCCCCCGGCGGTTCCGTTTACGCGGGCATGGCAATTTACGACACCATGCAGCAAATTCGTCCCGACGTGGCAACCATTTGCTTTGGCTTAGCCGCCAGCATGGGGGCCTTTCTCCTCAGCGGCGGCGCTTCCGGCAAGCGCATGGCCCTCCCCAGCGCGCGCATCATGATTCACCAACCCCTCGGCGGCGCGCAAGGACAAGCGGTGGATATCGAAATTCAAGCCAAGGAAATTCTCTATATCAAACAGCAGCTTAACGAATTGCTCGCCAGCCACACCGGACAACCTTTTGATAAAATAGCTGCCGATACCGAACGCGATTTCTTCATGTCCGCCGCAGAAGCGGTAGAATACGGCCTCATCGACCAAGTTATTGCCCGAGCGAAACAGCCCCTATCTGAAGTCGCCGTCACGTCAGCGAACTAACGAGGATTACAATGCCGAAATACGACTCCCATTTGAAATGCTCATTTTGCGGGAAATCCCAAGAGCAAGTCCGCAAGTTAATTGCCGGACCGGGTGTTTATATCTGCGACGAGTGCGTCGAATTGTGCAACGAAATCTTAGATGAGGAGTTGATCGATTCCTCATCTCCAGCGCCTCAACCGGTGCCGCGAGCGGA
>JAXHVQ010000031.1:0-2344 GCA_034189065.1 Cyanobacteriota bacterium | reverse complement strand
CCTCCCCAAGGCGGACGCAAGCACCCCTACCAAGATTGCATTCAAATCGATACGAGCAATATTCTGTTTATTTGCGGCGGCGCGTTTGTGGGGTTGGAGAAAGTTATCGAGCAGAGAATGGGCAAAAAGTCAATGGGCTTTGTGCGGCCGGGGGAAGGGCAATCCCGGGAAAAGCGCGCTGTGGATGCGCTCAAGCACCTGGAACCGGACGATTTGGTCAAATTTGGCGTAATTCCCGAGTTTATCGGTCGGATGCCGATGACAGCCATTCTCGAACCCCTGGATGAGGATATTTTGGTTCAAATTTTGACTCAGCCGCGCAATGCGTTGGTGAAGCAGTATCAGAAGTTGTTGAAGATGGATAACGTGCAGCTCGAGTTTAGTCCCGATGCGGTGCGCGCGATCGCGCGAGAGGCCTATCGGCGCAAAACGGGGGCGAGGGCGTTACGCAGTATTGTGGAGGAGTTGATGTTGGATGTGATGTACGAGTTGCCGTCGCGCAAGGATGTTCGCCGCTGTTCGATTACCCCAGAAATGGTGGAGAAGCGATCGACGGCGGAGTTGTTACTTCATCCCTCTTCAATTCGACCGGAATCGGCTTAATGGTTTGTCATTTGTCTTTCGTCCCTTGTCCTTTGTCGTTTGCTCTTGAAAGCAGTAAAGTTAGCGACTAATGACCAATGACTAATATAAACCGTGCCGCCCCCCAACCCCCTTTGTCCCCCTTATATAAGGGGGTTGGGGGTCGGCACACGACCTAAAATCCGTTGATGAATGACCAATGACCAATGACTAATGACTAATGACCAACTCATCGAAATTCGTGGCGTTAAGCATTATTATGAGTGGATAGGCGATCGCGATCGCCCTCTGCCAACGATGGTTTTCGTTCACGGTTGGGCGGGTTCCGCTCGTTATTGGCGAACGACGGCTGAATCGTTAGCCGACAATTTCAACTGTTTGCTCTACGATCTTCGGGGTTTCGGACGTTCGCCGTTACCTCAAACTCCGTCTATTTCCAGCTACGAGTTGGAAGAATATGCGGAAGATTTGGCAGTTTTATTGGAAACGTTGGGCATAAAACGCGCTTATGTTAACGCTCACTCAATGGGCGCGTCTGTGGCTGTTTTTTTTCTCAATTTATACCCGGAAAAAGTTGAAAAGGCGATTCTGAACTGTAACGGGATTTTTGAGTATAATAAGATTGCCTTTGCGACATTTTATCAGTTTGGCGGTTATGTTGTCAAGTTCCGCTACAACTGGTTTTTGAAGGTGCCTTTTGCCGAACAAATGTTTATGTCGCGGTTTTTGCACAGTCCGATCGCGCGATCGGAACAGCGCGCTTTTTTGGAAGATTTTTTAACAGCAGACTACGAAGCTGCACTGCAAACCATTTTTACGTGCGTCAGTAAGAAAGCGGTTGAAGTGATGCCCCAGGAGTTTGCAAAGCTGCCGATGCCGACGTTATTAGTAGCGGGAGAAAAAGATAAGATTATTCCTGCAGAATTGGGGCGGAAAGCAGCGGCGTTGAATGAGAAGATTGAGTATTTTGAAATTCCGAAGACGGGACATTTTCCCATGTTAGAAGATGCGCCAACTTATTTAAAACGGGTGCGCGAGTTTTTGGAAATTTTGTAATTTAAATCGCTTCTTATGAAAATTCAATTATTATTAAGCGAATGCGTGGAATTCGCATTTATGAGTTTCTAGGAGACTAAAGTACTGACGATATAAATCGCAACTCGGTAGCACGCAATTACCTCGTAGATATACCAATCCCATAGCCTGTAATTGCAACGCTTGCATCCATTCTAATTCCACGGATATTGGCGAATTTATGACCTGTATAAACGCTGTATAAAGCTCTGGGTACTGTCGCAAATTCGATAATTTATAGCGCAAGTGTTCTTCATAAATTACAGCTTGTCTACCCGGATCGACTAACAGCTCCTCCAAAGTGAAATTTTGTTGCCAAATGAGATAGAGTGTCTTTTGAATTAAATAGGGATGACCCTTAATTAGACCTGTGAGTTGTTTTATTCGGTCAATAGTCCAATTAAATCCATAGTACAATACTAAATCTTGAATTTGCTCCCGGGTAAAATCTGGTAACTCAACCGATAATCCTACATGAAATGGTGAGCGATTAATCATTGAAGGCATATAAACCTCTGTTGAATAAGCGACCACTAGCCGTAGTTTTTTCCAGAGTCTACTTTGGTTATTACCATACTTTGCTTTTTCATGCCAGGTTCGCAACAGAAGAAGAAATTTTGAGCCAATTTCTGGGTATTGGAATATTATTTCAACGTCATCTAAGCTAATAACTATAGCACCATCGATT
>JAXHVQ010000030.1:0-51076 GCA_034189065.1 Cyanobacteriota bacterium | reverse complement strand
CCCAAGTTGGGGGAGTGTCGGGGTTTTCCGGTTTATGGGGTGGGAAGTTTTTCGGCAATTTCCGGGTTGTAGATGCGCAGATAGTTCCAATAATTACTAAATACCGATTCGACATAACCCTGGGTTTCGCCGAAGGGAATTTGCTCGACAAACCAATCGGGATCTTGGGTATTGAATCGCCGCACCCAGCTCGCAACATTGCCGGGGCCTGCATTATAACTCGCGATCGCCAACAGCGAATTGTTGTCATATTCGCTGTGGGTAAAATCGAGATACCAAGTGCCGATCGCAATATTATCTTCGGGATCCGAAAGCGAATACTCGGTCAAACCCATCTTCCCGGCGACTTCTTCCCCAGTCGCGGGCATTACCTGCATCAACCCCGTCGCGCCGACAGGAGAGCGAATTTCTTTCTCGAAACGAGACTCCTGGCGCATCAAAGAAACCACCAACAAGGGATTGAGTTGCCGCTCCTCAGACCATTTTAAAATTAAATCCTCATAGGGAAAAGGAAATAACGCTTGCCAGTACTGAGGCTTTTTGCGCAAAGCCAGCCATTGCTCTCGGGCTTCCGGGTCTTCTTGTTCTCGCAACTCCAAAATTCGACCAATCCCTTGAAGATACTTCCCTTCCTCCAGCAAAAATAACGCTTGGGTAAACTGTTCGGGAACGCTCGACTCTCGATTCCCCGTTTCCGCTGCCAACAAGATTTGCGCGTCGCTGTCTTGACCCAGTTGATACAGTTCTCGAAACAGTTCCGAACCCGCAGGCGGTTCGGGTCGAATGGGAGGATCGATGACTTCGGGAGTCATTTGACGCACAGTATTAAAATTCCCCACATCCCAGCCCAAAATCGCCGCAGAGCGCCAAGCATAGTAGGATTCGGGATAATTGCTCAAAACATACTCAAAAGCGGCTCTAGCATCTTGGCGGCGGTCCAGTTGGGAGGCCCATTTGCCCACCCAAAAGGAAGCTTTGGGGGCAATAGAACTGTCGGGGGTATTGGTAGGAATGGGGTAGGCCCATTTCCAAGCTCGGGCGGCATCGCCCTCTTCTGCCAATTGGCGGGCGATTTTCCAGCGATATTCGGAGGCTTCGTCGGAGGTGGCGTAGTTGTCGAGGAGAATTTGGCGCGTTTGACCGGCCAGTTGACCCTGTTTGAGTTTTTCGTGGAGGTCGGCTTTGCGTTCGAGGGCAATGGGGGCCAGGTCGGGGAATTGATTAATGGCGATCGCGAGGTAGTCTAAGGCATTTTCACCCTCGGAAAGACTGGCCAGACGCAATAGCGCGTTTCCGGTTTCTTCGGCTTCGGGAAAGGAGTTGACCAGAATTTCGTAGCTGCTAAGGGCCCGAGCCGTATTGCCGACCAGTTGATTCCCTCGCCCAATGCGATAGAGAGTTTTGGGCGAGTTAGGCAGTTTGCCGTAGGCGTTAATAGCCTTGCGATACTCCCCTGCTTGCCAATACCCATCGCCGAGGGTTTCCCAATCTTGGGGCGAAAGTTGGGCGGCGTATCTTTCTACGAGGCGATCGCGCGCGTCGCCGATGCCTTCTACGTCGGCGTTTTGGCGGGCGAGAAACAGTAACATGGAAACGTCGTTGGGATCGGCATTGAGGCGATCGCGCGCGATTTGATGGGTACTTGGATGGGTGGGAAACTCCGAGAGGGCGATTTCCCAATTTTCGGGGTTTGTCTCTCCTAACCGGTACAGCGCTTCTGCCGCCACCAAGGAGTCGGGATACTTTTCGGTTAAGGTTTCGAGGGTTTGCCTAGATTCGGAGAGTTCGTTGGTCAGTTCGTAGGCGCGGGCGCGTTTGAGGAGAACGTAGGGTGCGAGGAGGGGATATTCCCGCTCGAGTCCCTCTAACTGTTGCAGCGCTTTCCCTCCTTCGAGGTCTTCGATCCAGTCGGTGGCGAGAAGGTAGCGCGCGCGACTGCGGTCAATTGAGGGTTCGGGGGAGGCGGCAATTTCTTCGAGAGGCGATCGCCGCTCCTCGGGCGGGAGGGAGACCAAAGGTAACACCTGAGAGTCCTCATCCTGGATCGGATTGAGGGAAACAGCTTTGGATGGGAAAACTTGCTCTTTGAGTTGAGCGATTCCTCCACGATCCCAAACCAAGTACAACAGAGATCCCAATAGGGCCGCAAGAATGGCTGCCGTACTCACCATCAGTACTGTTTGGAGTTTCTGTCCTTTTTGCATCCTTAAACCTTTCCATCAATCCAATAGTGGCTATCATACTCCGAAGACAAGAAATTGGGGATCGCTAATTTGGTAGGGGATCCCTTGGGTGGAACCTAAACTAGCGTTCCTCCGCCCTCTTGCACTGAATTTGTTGAAGCTCTGGGTCTAAGGATTTCGGACTTTTGATTTTTCGTGCGAGAGAGGGCTGAGGAATTAAGCCACAGCGCGGCCTTCTCTACAACGAGAGTATACTACTATTAGTAGGTTAGCTACCAGCTATATTTTTGCTAGCTGCTTATCTTGCAGGAGGACTTCAGTGAAGACGTACTAATCGTTAGACTAATGTAATGAGGCTATATTCGCGGAAGGTTGTTTGAGAGATGCCTGTGGAAATCCGACTGAAGCAACTTAGAGAAGCTAAAGGTTTGTCACAAAACGTATTAGCTCGACGGTTGGAAATGTCCTTAAATAACGTTCAAAAGATCGAACATGGCAAAGCAAAGTCAATTCCGCTAAATACTTTGGAAAAACTCTGCTTGACCCTGGGATGCGAAATTGGGGACTTGCTGGTTCTCGTCAAATAAGGTGGCGTTAGGGGAAAGTTGCCCTTGAAGTTTCAATCTCGACCCGATATCCTTGAAGCGATCGCCTATGTTATTTTTTTGAAGATGCTCGATTTTCTCAACCCCCTCCTCGGTCGCCATCCAGAACGCATCAAAGCGAATGTCGAAATCTACACTTGGCAAACCTGTCCGTTTTGTATTCGCGCTAAATTGTTGTTGTGGTGGAAAGGCGTTGATTTCGTCGAGTACAAAATCGACGGCGACGAACAAGCGAGAACTCAAATGCAACAGCGCGCCAACGGACGCAAAAGCGTTCCTCAAATTTTTATTAACGATCGTCACATCGGAGGGTGCGACGATCTCTATGAGTTAGACGGAAAAGGTCAACTCGAGCCGCTTTTGGTTGCGAACGCGGTTTAGAAACACTGTCAGCATTCAGCTTTTGTGCTTTTAAATCAAAGAGGTAAGCTTTATTGACTCTTTGGGGCAACAAGTCTATTTTGTGACCAAATATAGCAATCCTAGATTGGTCGTGGGACGGCGAAATTCTGAACCCTTTGTGTGGAAAGACTTCTGGAAACGAGAAATGTAGCAACCTATTTAGGATTTCTATATAAGGCGGTGGGTTACGGTCCGGATAAAAAGTTATGGCTTTTTTCTCAAAATCTTGCCCGTACCTAACCCACCCTACGGAATATAAGGTTTGTCTTAAGCTGAAGGTTTATGAAACACTTTCTAGAAGTTCGATGTAGCGTTTCGCCACATCTTCCCACGTCCAACGGCTAAAGCGCTGTTGAATTTCTGCGGGAGATAATTTGGGCTTAGGATTGAGAAGAAATTGTTCCATGCGGTTGGCTAACGCCTCGACATCGCCTTGGGGGAAAAATTCGACGCGATCGCCACATTCGTACAGTTCGACTTGTTCGTACAATACGTCTAAATCTGAGGAAATGACGGGCAATCCTCGAACAATTGCTTCTGAAAGAGCTAAACCAAATCCCTCATATCTCGAAGGCATCACGACACAGGCACAACTTTTATAACAACTTTCAACAACGGTCTCTGCACAGTACCCAAATCCTTTAAAGTATTCTTTAAAGATTTCTGTATTCTCTTTATAGAGCCGTTTGCATTCGTTAAAATATTCGATGTATTCTTGGGTTTGCGATTGCTGAGAGAGACTTAAATTTCCATCGACTAGGTTGTCAGTTTCTCTACCCGTTAAAAAAACCTTGAATTTTAGTCCTTTTTGTGCTAGTTTTACACTCGCCTTTAATAATCCGAGCTGATCTTTGTAAATCCCGAAGGAAGAAGGAAAGTAAAAGATGGGGACTTCTTCCTCAAAGTCTTCGGCTTCTCCAACGGCTTGCGCATTCAGAAATCCTGCCAGAGGGACTGTTTTGATTTTCTCTTCGTAGCCGGGGAACAATTTTAAAATATCGCTTCTAGTTTTCTCAGAAATTGAAAAAACTACATCGGTTTTTTGCAACCATTCTAATAAGCGTTCATTGTATTTTCGTACGTAGGCTTTGGGATACGTCATGGGGGAAAATTGCCAAAACAGATCGTAGGCAATTGTTGCCAAGGGAGTTTTAATATCTCGCGTGGGTAAGCGGTTGGAGAGGACGTATAAGCAATGAGTTGCTTGATGTTGGTCGATAATATAATTGACGCGACTTTGAACGCGAAATCGTTTAATAAATATATCGAGTTTTCGAGAAGATGCTTTGAGTTTTAGTTTTTGGAGCGCAGATGAAAGTTTATAGAGTAGAATCAGATTGCGGTATCCCGAAGAATTAGGCTGCCAGACGAAAGATTCGTAAATGAGGCGATCGGATGGAGGAAGGCGTTGTTGAAAAGCATTGAAGTCTTTGGGGGGCAGAATTAAAACGATTTTTTCAATCTTTTGGCTTAATTCCCGGATGAGAGAGACAATAACTCTTTCTACTCCACCCGTTCTGTAAAACTCGATTGGAATCACTAATTTCATAAGCTGTTGGTGTATTTAGACCGGGAACTCAACTTTTTTCTTGTTAGCGATCGGCACTCATAATTCTTAACGTATAATTCATCATATCTTCCGCGATCGCGATTGTCAAAAATCCAAGGATGATTCAAAAAAAGACCGATTTCATGTAAAATCTTGACGATGCTACAGGTTACTTTTCGGTGTCGCTCTGTCGCCCCCTCGAACGCTGGTCCGTTTTCAACACCTTCAAGGGCAACTTAACTTCACCCTTGTTTCAATTTATCGGTTAACACCCCCTTCCCTTGGAACCGGCGAATTCGCGATAATGTTAAGAGCCTGAATCCCGGGCAGCACGAAAAGTGAGTTGAAATTGGAGATTTTAAGACTGTGGTGACTTCCAACAACGAATTTGAAATTGAAAAAAGCGAAAAGGAATGGCGCGAAATGCTTACGCCAGAACAGTTCCAAGTCTTGCGCAAGCATGGAACCGAACGAGCGTTTACCAGTCCCCTAGATAAGCAATACGAACCCGGAAGCTACGTTTGCGGGGCGTGCGGACAACCGTTGTTTACTTCCAAAACAAAGTACGATAGCGGAACGGGCTGGCCGAGTTTTTATGCTCCCATTGAGGGCGCGATCGCAACGACCATCGACCGTTCTCTGTTTATGACCCGCGTGGAAGTCCATTGTAGTCGTTGCGGCGGACACTTGGGTCACGTTTTTGAAGATGGTCCGCGGCCAACCGGTCAACGCTATTGTATGAATGGTGTTTCCCTTGAATTTGTTCCCGAAACTTAGGTCGGACGGAGATGCAGGCAGCGATCGCGCGCGGATCGGGTTGTGGTAAACTGGTGGACCGGAGCAGCGCAAGCCGTCAAACCCGACCTTGGGAACCGAACCTTGGGTTTGAAGTCCAGTCCACCTGCCATCTCCACACCGAATAGACTTCTCTCCAGTCCTATTCTCCATTGAGAATTACTGAGAAATGCGAACTCGTAAGGATGTTTCAAAACGTCTCTACGCGGAACATTACTCTAAGACAACAGGCAATAGGCAAGGTGGTGATGTTCAATTGAACGTCCGTACAATAAGGAAAAATCGCGGTTTGCTGCTTCTATTTCACGTTATATTCTTCAGCATCCCATTCGAGCGCTTCTCGGGCTTCGAGTTGAGCGATCGCGGCGCGCAATTCGTCCCAGTTTACGCGATCGCGCGCCCAATTTTCCAACAGTCGTCCGCTTTCGAGGTACAAAACGCGATCGCACCAAGATTCGAGTTGCTCGAGGTGATGGTTGACCATTAAAATTGCCGTGGGAATGCGATCGCTCTCGTCGTGCAATCCTTGTAGGACGCGGGTTGCCGTTCCTATATCCAGCGCTGAAGTGGGTTCGTCGAGGAGTAAGATTTTGGGTTCCATGACGAGAGAACGGGCGATGGCGCACAGTTGCCGCTGTCCGAGGGACAGTTGGAGTTCGTTGCGATCGCGCCATTGTTCGGGAATTTTCAAGCGCTGACATTCCCGTTGGACGCGCTGTTTGATTTCTGAAGAGGGGAATTTTTGCAGAACGAGGGGATACGCTAAGGCTTCTGCAACCGTCATTCCCAGCAATTTGGGTTCTTGGGGAACTAACGCAACCTGTCGCCGCAGGGATAAGGGAGGAATTTGGGCGTAGGGTCGATTTTCAAGAGTAATTTTACCGCGCGTGGGGTCGCTGAGTCTATTGAGGAGGCGCAGTAAGGTGGTTTTTCCCGAACCCGATGCGCCAACTAAGGCGACGCGATCGCCCGAGTTGAGGGAAAAGGAAATGTCTTGTAAGATGAAGCTCGAGCCGATGGGTGCGGCAAGGCTAACTTGTTCGAGTTGTAGTAGTTTGTCATTTGTCATTTGTTATTTGTCATTTGTCCTTTTTGCTTTTAGAAGCTAACCCTAATTGTCCAATTTAACCCGTTTCAACGGGTTTAAGCTTTTAGCCTTGAATTTGAATTCAAGGTCAACTGTATTTCTATTGACAAATTGCCGCTTTTATGATTTGGAATTACGCCTAACGAGAAGCAGCTAAGGCGATCGCGATGGGAAAGATGCGATGTTCTTGGACTTGGATGCGCGCGTGTAGGGTTTTGGGGGTGTCGTCTTCGAGGACGGGAACAGCAGCTTGGATGAGAATAGGGCCGCGATCGACTTCAGGACGCACGAGGTGGACGGTACAACCGGCAACTTTGACTTTTTCGGCGAGGGCTTGCTCGACGGCGCGGATTCCGGGGAAACTGGGGAGGAGACTGGGGTGAATATTGAGGGCGCGATCGCGAAATGCTTCGATTAAAACCGGCGTGACAATGCGCATCCATCCCGCCATGATAACCCATTGGGCTTGATAGCGGTTGAGGGTTTCGACGATCGCGCGGTCTAATTCTTCTCGCGGTTTGATTTTACGATGATCCAGCAAGACGGCGGGAATTCCCCAGCGTTCGGCGCGTTCGACAACTTTAGCGTCGGGATTGTTGTAAATTAGAACTTGGATTTTGGCGTTGAGTTTTCCCTCTTCGATCGATCGCGCGATCGCTTCTAGGTTACTTCCGCTGCCCGAGGCGAGAATTCCCAGTTTCAGGGTTTGTTTGAGGGGGATTTGTTCTAAGGTAACGGCAGGCGATAGAATGGCTGAATCTTGATAGGTAGCTGGCATAGTTGGGAATACGGGAGAGACGCTGTGTGAAACGTCCGTAGGATCGAGCTTTCTTGAGAATAGCAAATTGCGCTTCGCGCGGCAAAGGCTTTTTTCCTAGCTTCTTTGTTAAATGTTTTGGCAAATTGTCGTAGTTTCAAAATTCTTTCTAGAGTACCAAATCTTTTATTCATCACTGCAATGCCAAAAAAAGTATGAAAAACTTACATAATGTGACTCATGAA
This sequence comes from Cyanobacteriota bacterium, assembly GCA_034189065.1. Lineage (GTDB taxonomy): Bacteria > Cyanobacteriota > Cyanobacteriia > Cyanobacteriales > Spirulinaceae > FACHB-1406. The sequence continues at coordinate 43,453 of JAXHVQ010000030.1, read as the reverse complement.
AGACAAGTCAGACCAGCCTATCCCGGCGAAGTTATTGCCGATATACTTGAAGATATCGAAATAACTCAAACCCAATTTGCTGAAGTTATCGGCGTGTCTCAGCATACTGTAGAGAAAATCGTTCAAGGTCGAGAACCCATTACCGCAGACTTGGCAATTCGCATTGGAAAAACATTAGGAAATGGGCATCAACTTTGGCTTAACCTTCAGCAAAAGGTCGATATTTGGGATGCAATACAAGTTAATAGAGAAGAGTATGGTAAAGTCACGACAATAGTTGTTGTGTAGCGTTTCTATTTGAGTTGTAAAACTTTAGCTTCGGCAGAATGGGAGAATAGAAGAATAAAAGAATGGGAGAACGGAAGAATTTAAGGGACGAGGGAGAAGTGACTTAAAGTTGGCGGTCTCGAACTGCTGTTTACGTTCTATTTAGAAACGCTATATGGGGCGAACTGAGTTATGTCTTTTCCCAGTTCCAATTTCCCATTCCCCAATTTCCCATTCCCCAATTTCCCATTCCCAATTTCCCATTCCCAATTCCCAATTTCCCAATTCCCAATTCCCAATTCCCCATGCCCTGATATAATTATAATTTGGCTGCATCTAAATCCTTCTTATGAGTCAGAGAACGCTGTTCGATAAAGTGTGGGAAGCCCACACCGTAGGAATTTTACCTTCGGGACAAACGCAACTCTTCATTGGCTTGCACCTCATCCACGAAGTCACCAGTCCCCAAGCCTTTTCCATGTTACGCGATCGCGGCCTCAGCGTCCTTTACCCCGATCGCACCGTCGCTACTGTCGATCATATCGTCCCCACCGACAACCAAGGGCGACCCTTTGTTGACACCCTCGCTGAAGAAATGATGCAAGCGCTAGAAAATAGCGCCAAAGAACACAACATTCGCTTTTACAACATCGGTTCGGGCAACCAAGGCATCGTCCACGTCATCGCCCCCGAACAAGGTCTCACCCAACCGGGAATGACGATTGCTTGCGGCGACTCCCACACCTCTACCCACGGGGCTTTCGGCGCAATTGCCTTTGGCATCGGTACCTCCCAAGTGCGCGATGTTCTCGCCTCCCAAACCCTCGCCCTATCGAAACTTAAAGTCCGCCGCATCGAAGTTAACGGAACCTTGCGATCGGGCGTGTATGCCAAAGATGTTATTTTACATATCATCCGCAAACTCGGCGTGAAAGGTGGCGTTGGCTATGCCTACGAATATGCCGGAAGCACTATCGAAGCCATGTCGATGGAAGAACGGATGACTATTTGTAATATGTCCATTGAAGGCGGGGCGCGCTGCGGCTATATTAATCCCGACGAAGTGACTTTCGACTATCTCAAAGGTCGAGACTTTGCGCCAACGGGGGAAGATTGGGACAAAGCCGTCGCTTGGTGGACGAGTATTCGCAGCGACAGCGATGCACAATACGACGATATTGTCAAGTTTAAGGCCGAAGACATTCCTCCCACCGTCACTTGGGGAATTACGCCGGGACAGGGAATTGGGGTGAACGAAGCCATTCCCACTTTGGAGAGTTTACCCGAAGGAGAACGCGCGATCGCCTCGGAAGCGTATGAATACATGAAACTCCAACCCGGAAGTCCCATCCAAGGTACCAAAGTTGATGTTTGCTTTGTCGGAAGCTGTACCAACGGTCGCCTCAGCGATTTGCGAGAAGCCGCCAAATTTGCCCGAGGGAAAACAGTTGCCCAAGGGATAAAAGCACTCATCGTCCCCGGTTCGGAACGAGTCAAACAACAAGCCGAAGACGAAGGACTCCATCGCATTTTCCAAGAAGCCGGGTTTGAGTGGCGCGAGGCGGGGTGTTCGATGTGCCTTGCCATGAACCCCGACAAGTTGCAAGGCGATAACGTCAGCGCCTCTTCTTCCAATCGTAACTTTAAAGGTCGTCAAGGTTCTTCCACCGGACGCACATTGCTGATGAGTCCGGCAATGGTGGTGGCGGCGGCGGTTGAGGGGAAGGTGACAGATGTGCGTCAATTTCTTTCGTAGGGACGTTCAATTGAACGTCCCTACAGATGCCCACTATAATTCACGCCGGTTTCCAAAAACGTCCCTACGTTCTATCCCAAAATACAACCCGATCGCGGCGGTAATGTCAACCCCAAACTTTGGGAATCCCAATTAATTTCCGCCTTGCCATATAAAATTTGGCTGGGTTGAGAATTCAAGCTTTTCGCCTCAACTCCAACCGATACTGGTTCTGTCCCCGAATTCACCGCAATAATTATTTCCGAATCGCCTAAAATCCTGGCAAAGGCATACACCAACCCTTCGGCTGCTAACACTTCATAGCGTCCCGTTCGCAATGCTGGGTATTGATGGCGCAAGGCAATTAGTTTTTTATGATAGGCTAAAACTTCCTGATTCCATTCAGCTTCGGGGGGAAAAGAACGACGGCTGTCGGGATCGATGCGGCCGATTAATCCGATTTCATCTCCATAATAAATGCTGGGCGCGCCGGGGAAAGTCATTAACAATAAGGTAGCTAGTTCGACAGTTGCGCGATCGCGATCGGCAACGCTGATTAATCTCGCCGTATCGTGACTATCTAATAAATTGAGTTGCGCCAGTTGAATCTCCCAAGGATATAATTGTAAAAGATGCTCGATTTTCGCTCCGTATCCCGCTGCATCCAGGGGAGGAGAAGCGTCATAATCGGGTTGAACGACCAAGTCTTCTACGACGCGATCGCCTGCGGTAAAGGCAATAGTTGGACCGGTAAATAAGTAATTCATCACCGCGTCAAATTGCGTTCCATCCAACCACTGACGGGAGTCTCGCCACACCTCCCCCACGATATAAGCATCGGGATTAATGGCCTTGACGCGATCGCGAAATTCTTGCCAAAATCCCGGCGTTTGAATCTCAAAAGGCACATCCAATCGCCATCCATCAATCCCTTGAATAACCCAATATTCGGCGATTTTCATAATATATTCTCGCACTTGTGGGTTGTCGTGATTGAATTCGGGAAGCGCGCGGTTCCCAATCCAACCGATGTAGTTTGCTGGTTTGCTGCCATCGTAAGCCGATAGAGGCCAATCTTGAATTTTAAACCAGTCCAACCAAGGGGAATAAGGGCCGTTTTCGAGAATATCGTTAAAGAAGAAGAATCCCCGACTGCAATGGTTAAATACGCCATCGAGAACCACTTTCATCTCTCGAGCACGCGCCGCTTCGAGTAACGTTAATAATGCTTCATTTCCTCCCAAAAGGGGATCGACTTGATAATAATCGTGGGTGTGGTAGCGATGATTGCTAGCCGATTGAAAAATAGGCGTAAAGTAAATCGCGTTAATTCCTAAATCTTTGAGATAGTCCAGTTTTTCAATAACGCCCCATAAATTCCCTCCTTTATATCCCTGTAACGTCGGTACCTCGTGCCACGCTTCCAGGGGGACGGTGTAGGGAATAACATTCGCCTCGCCTTTGGCAAAGCGATCGGGAAAGATTTGGTAGAAGACGGCGTTTTTTACCCAGTCTGGCGTGTTGAATTTCATTTTGCGTTTAAGTTCGCTATAATTCCCAATTTCTTAAAAAGTATTACAATTGTAGTGTTGCTGTCCGATAATAATCTTACAAACGCTATGAACGATTTTTCAAATTATCTCATTTGTCGGCATCCATTCGACTTACAAACCCTAGTCGATACTTATCCTCCCAAACTTCGCAACGCCAATAAAAAACTCGTGTATCGCATCGCTTGTGCGCCGGGATGCACTCACAGCGGTCAACTCAGCTTCTCGCGATGGCGTGCAATGCCACTTCCTCCTACTTTTTCTCCAACTCATGCTAAACCCAACCTTGAAGTCCGTCGGGACTACTTCGGATACGAACCCAGCCGCGACAGTACCGAGATAGAATGGTATCTCAATTTTGCCCATTGCGATCTATTTTGCGCCTATGGAGGTTCCCTCTTCGCCCAAGATGAGATGCAAGTTGCCGAACATCCGGCATTGGCTTCGCTGCGAGAGGCGTTGCTGAAGGCGAAGATCGAACCGTTTACCGTTGAAGGCACAGAACCCACTCCTATCCTTATTCGGGGAGTCGAACGGCGGTGCGCGATCGCGACTAATCCCGATCGCGAACAAGGACGGCCTTTGGGATTATACGGCAACCATTTTGCCAAAGCTTCTGCCGAGGCGATCGCGCAGGCAACAAAACCCCTTCATCCTCCCACAATCACCAACATAATCGCAATAGAGGCTCCCGTAGGAGGGTATGGTTTTTACACTCTTGAAGAGATTCGATTTATTTTAACGACAGCCTTTACGGGATTTTGTGCGGCACGAATTGAGTCAAACGTGGAGTCTGCCGCACAAGCCGGTACTGTTATTCATACCGGTTTCTGGGGATGCGGTGCTTATGGAGGAAATCGAGTTTTGATGGCTGTTTTGCAACTCTTAGCTGCGCATCTCGCTCAAATCAATGGGCTTGTTTTTCACACTGGCAGTGTCACGGAAAGTCAACCAGTCGCAAAAGCTCAGCATATACTCAACTGCGATTTAATTGCCGATAATTCCTCCATTGAACTTGTAGATTTGCTCGAAAAGATTGAGGGAATGAAATTTGAGTGGGGAGTCAGCGATGGCAACTGACATTTTTGAAAGGAAAGTCGCCCTCAATTTTTGATTATTGAATGCTTTGGGAGTACAATAAAGAACTAAACTCCAAGGGCGATCGCTCTCAAAAAAACAGTCTACTCTCTCTACTTCTCAAGTCCGCCATGACTCAACTCAATACCCTCGAAGCAGCCAGACAAGGCGATGTAAACGCGATCGCATCCCTCCTCAATCATTTTTTTCAACCCAAAGGAATTACTGCCACAGCAGCACTCAAAGATGACTGTTTGCAAGTCACGCTGGCTGCCGAACGGGTTCTCAATCGCGACGTTTCAGTCAAACGCATCCATCGCGCACTGCTTCGCCTAGCCGCCAAACCCATAAAACGAGTGAAAGTATACGGCAAAAAGAACGGCGACGAGTTTCCCCAATGGGAAGCCGAATTTGAACTCGCCGCCGAACAACCTTCGGGCGAACCTAACGCTGCCACCGAGAGTCAGGATACCAGTTCGCAGTCCGAAACATCGTCGTGGTTTGGCTCTATTTTTGGTGCAGCGAGCAATTTCGCCACCCAAGCGGGGGGTGCGGCAACCAACGCTGGAGAACTGTTTGGAGAGGCAACCGAACGCGCCAAGGGAATGGCGGACGCAATTGGGACGACGGCGGCAAAGGCTAGCGAAGCGGCGATGGGTGCGATGAGAGTTTTTGGCGACGCTGCGGGGAAGGTGACGGAAGGGACGGGATACCTTTTAGAAGTGATTCAGGGTAATCCCGCACTGAAACAACTGAACCAAGGGTTTAAGGCGGATTGGTTAGTGAATCTACTCGACCGAGTGGATGTGGAAACTGCTGAAGGCGAGGTCAAACGGCTACAACGGGAGTATCCCCACGAAACTCCGCCCGAAATCGCCCATCGAATCATGTTACAAAAAGCAATGCTGGCAGGCGGTTCGAGTTTAGCGACGAACTTATTACCCAGTTCGGCAACACCCTTGCTCGCCGTGGATTTGGCATCGACGACGCTGTTACACGCCGAAATGATCTATCAAATTGCGGGAGTTTACGGAGTCGATTTAAAGAATCCGGAGAGAAAAGCTGAAGTTTTGGCGATTTTTGGCTTATCTTTGGGCGGAAAGCAGGCGATTGAGGCGGGTTTAGAGGTGTTATTCCGCAATATTCCGGTAGCTGGGGCAGTCATTGGTGCGGGTAGCAATGCGGTTATGGTGTATGCCCTTGGATACGGCGCGTGTCGTTTTTACGAGGCGAAACTCAATTCCCAACTGCCGCTATCGGCGGAATTGGAAGCGATCGAAACCGAGAGCAACCAATATTTTGAGGACGCGATCGCCCAAGAAACCATTATGGATCGCATTCTCGTTCATGTTATTTTAGCAGGAAATCCGGGCAAAACTCGGGCAGAAATCTTACCCGAATTACAAGCAGCCAATCTCAGTCCGGCTTCCCTCGAAACCATTGCCGCTCACCTCGAATCGCCCCCTGATTTGACTGCCTTACTTGAACAAGTGACCCCAGATTTTGCCGTTCCTCTCCTCGCACAAGCCGACAGAATTGCTCGTTTGGATGGCGTAATTACGCCGGAGGAAGCGCAAGTTTTAGAAACAATTGCAACGTTTTGCGAGCAAAAACAACAATCTTTTGATGTCGGGCAGTATGTGCGAGAAGCCGCTCGACAACTGACACGGGATGCAACTCGAAGTCGTCAGACCAATTTACTTTCGATTTTCAAAAATATTATCTTCGGTAAGTTGGTATTAGATGAAGATCTCGACAAATCAATCGAGCGCATCAGCGCCATGAAGGGAGAAGAATTTGAAGAATTTTTATCCCTTTGTTTTGGCAAACTGGGTTACAGCGTTCAAGATACGCCAAAAACCAATGATTTCGGAGCTGACCTGATTTTAACAAAGTCAGGCATTAAAACCATCGTACAGGCAAAACGGTACAAAAGCACAGTTGGCAGTAAAGCCGTTCAAGAAGTGGTGAGTGCAGTTCAATATTATGGAGCCGATGGCGGAATTGTCGTTACGAATAGTACATTTACTCCCAGCGCTTATCAATTAGCCTCGCGTACTAAAACTGAACTGTGGGACAAAGAAAAGTTAATTGACTTAATTACCCAAGCTAAAAATGTGTGATAGAGTATAGCAGTTTGCGCGATTAGTAAGGTACATAATCCCCGATCCCCCCTAAACCCCCCCCTGCTTAATAAGGGGGGGAATTGCATAGAATATTTTTTGTGAAAGGAGACGACAATGCAACTGCAAACTGCTCGACGTTTCGCATCGCGAGAAGAGTATTTAGCTTTGGAAAAGAAAGCCGAATACAAAAATGAATATCGAGATGGAAAAATCATTCCCCTGACTGGCGGAACGACTAACCATAATAAAATTGCAGGAAACTTTTATCGACAGTTTCCTTGGACAATTGACGAGCAAGATTATGAGATATACATGGGCGATGTTCGTTTGTGGATTCCCGAATATCGCATCTATACCTATCCCGACGTTATGGTGGTGAGAGGAGAACCAATTTACGAGGGAAAGGGAACGACAACGATAACAAATCCCTGTGTAATTCTCGAAGTTTTATCAAATTCTACAAAGGGTTACGATCGCGGCGACAAATTTAAATCTTACCGTTCGCTTCCGAGCTTCCAAGACTATCTGCTAATTGACCAGTATAGTTATTATGCAGAACAATTTGCTAAAAATGCGGAAGAAAAATGGGTTTTCACAGAATACGAAGGGGAAGACGCTATTTTAAGCTTGGCTTCCATCGATTTTAAAATTCCCTTCAGCTCTCTTTATCAGAAAGTTAATTTTAATATCAAAGAAGAGTCAGAAGATTGAACGGCGGGGGGCTAAACCTGGCTGCGAATGAATGGGGGACTAAAGTCCCTACTACGAACCAATGGGGGACTAAAGTCCCTACTACGAACGGAACGGAAGGGCAATCTTAATACTTTATAGGACTTGCTCAATTCGTCCCAAACTGGGGTTAAAATAAAGTTAGCTGTAGAAATGTACAGTTTAACTAGAGGTGGGGCGATGACAGAAACTTTAACGTTGTCGAAACAGGACATTGCACAGGTGACTGCCGAAGAGGTGGCTAACTTAGCAATGCGTCTGGAACAAGATGATTATGCGAACCCGTTTGAAGCCTTGGAAGACTGGCATTTGTTGCGCGCGATCGCGTTTCAACATTCAGAGTTAGTAGAACCTTATGTCTACCTACTCGATATTGAAGCCTACGACGAAGCGTAACCCATGCTTCGGGGGAAACGAGTTCTCATTGGTATAGGCGGCGGTATCGCCGCCTATAAAGTCTGCGAAGTCATTTCGACTTTATTTAAGGCGGGGGCAGAAGTTCGCGTTATCCTAACCCAAGGCGCGACGGAATTTATTACTCCCCTTACCGTCTCCACTCTCAGCCGTCACGCTGCCTATGGCGATCGCGATTTTTGGCAACCGACTCATTCGCGTCCCCTTCACATCGCCTTGGGAGAGTGGGCCGAACTTTTTGCGATCGCGCCCCTTACCGCCAATACCCTGGGCAAATTAACTCACGGTTTTGCCGACAATCTCTTAACCAATACCGTTCTCGCTTCTCGCTGTCCCATTTTACTCGCCCCAGCGATGAATACCGAAATGTGGGAACAACTTTCGGTTCGCCGCAACTGGAAACAATTGTTGCAAGATCCGAGATATCATAGCGTCGGACCCGATGCCGGGTTGCTGGCTTGCGATCGCGTCGGTTCTGGGCGCATGGCAGAACCCGACCAAGTTATCCTGGCAATCCAATCCATTTTACAGACTCGCGGTCGGCGCGACTTAACAGGGAAACAAATCTTAATTAGCGCTGGCGGCACCCGCGAACATCTCGATCCCGTCCGCTTCATCGGCAACCCCTCCACCGGCAAAATGGGAGTCGCCATCGCCCAAGCTGCATTATACCGCGACGCGAACGTTACTTTGGTCTGCGCTCCCGCCGAATCCTTGGGGTTGAAGGCAACTGCGGCGCGCGTTCTTCCCGTTACCAGCGCCGCCCAAATGCAAGGAGCGATGTTAGACACTTTAGCACAAGCCGATTGGATTATTATGGCCGCAGCCGTCGCCGATGTCAAACCGGCTACCTATTCGTCCCACAAACTCCCCAAACAAGAACTGCCCGCCCATCTCCCTCTAGAACCCGTCCCCGATATCCTCGCCGAACTCGGACTGCGAAAACAATCCCGTCAATGTTTGGTTGGATTTGCTGCACAAACGGGGAATATTGTCAAGCCAGCGTTAGAAAAATTACAACGAAAGCAGTTAGACGCGATCGCAGCCAACCCCATTGATGTCCCCAACGCCGGTTTCGGCAGCGATACCAATCAAGCTATTTTTCTCGACAAACAAGGCAGACAACAAGAAATTCCCCCTTGTACTAAATTGGAATTAGCCCACCATCTTCTCGATTTTATCAAAACCATTGCTTTATAGCATTTTTATCTAATCATGACGACAACTTTATCTAAAACTCCAGCAAAAGATAATTGTCTAACTGTATCGGGAATCAGTTGGACTCAACTCGAAATGCTCGAAACAGCTTTTGCAGAAATTGCCGGAGTTCGCTTAGTTTATTTAGATAGCATTTTAGAGATTATGACTCTGAGTCCCGAACATGAAGAATATAAGTGTACGTTCCGTGCTCTTGTAGAAGCCTATTTGCGAGAAAATAAAATTCGCTTTTATATGAAAGGTAGTCCCACCTTGGGAAGCGAGGAAAAGAAAGCAAAAAAAGAACCTGATGAGTCGTATAATATTGGGACTAAAAAGGAAACTCCCGATCTTGCACTGGAAGTAGTTTTTACCAGTGGAGGAATTAATAAGTTGGAACTATATCAACGCCTTGAAGTTCCTGAAGTGTGGTTTTGGGAAGATGGGGTTTTAAGTCTCTACCATTTACGCGACAATGGATACGAAAGGATTAATCGCAGCGAGTTATTGCCCGATTTGGATATAGAACTGCTTTCTCGTTATATAACTTACCACGACCAATACGATGCGGTGGAAGAATTTACTCAAATCCTTCGAGATAGCTAGTCTTTTCACTTGGACGGATTTTATAGTTCCGAAACAATATAAGAATTATGACTGTCGCTTTATCCCAAAATAAAACTTTAGATCGATACCTCACTTTGTCGGAAATCAGTTGGTCGCAACTGGAACAACTAGAGACGATTTTGGAAACCGTTGAGGGAGTCAAATTAATTTACTTAGATGGTATCTTAGAAATTATGGCACCTAGTCCCGATCGTGAAGAATACAAAAGTACCTTAAGTTTGCTCGTGGAAGCTCATATGCGAGAAGCGAAAGTTCGATTTTATAAAAAAGGTAGTTCTACCTTGGGAAGCGAGGAAAAGAAAGTGAAAAAAGAACCCGATGAATCCTATAGTATTGGGACAAAAAAGGAAATTCCAGACCTCGCCATTGAAATTGTCCTCACTAGCGGCGGAATAGATAAACTCCAACTGTATCAACGCCTCGGTGTTCCTGAAATTTGAACTGTGCCGCCCTTTATCCGTTGGCGGCACACCACCCCAAAATCCGTTGTTGAGTCTGGTTTTGGGAGGATAGGGTTTTAAGTCTTTACCATTTGCGCGACAATAGATACGAAAGGATTAATCGCAGCGAGTTATTGCCCGATTTAGATATAGAACTGCTTTCTCGTTATATAACTTACCACGACCAATACGATGCGGTGGAAGAATTTACTCAAATCCTTCGAGATAGCTAGTCGTCTCGCTTTACTCTACTTTCTGGATACTGGCACTTTCTTAATTGCTGAAATATGGGAGTTGTACGAGAAAGGAGGTTCAATTAAGTTTAAGTTTCCCTCTTGCTTTTTGCACCTACCAATGATAGTCTATATAATAATGGGAATAGTTGCGATTGTGGATAAATGCGACTATCCCCATTATAAAATAATAGTATCCCAAACCTTGGAAAAAAGCAAGGCACAATCTACACAAACTTTTTAAGCATAAAGGTCGAAATTAATTACACAAAGCGACTCTTGAAGGCAGAGACATTATAGGAGTTTGGGACGGTTGTGAGGAGCAATCCATTTTGTGAAATTTGTTACATAAAATCCGCACCCATCGCCCATTAAAAATATCTCCGCGTCTCCGGTGTCCCCGTCTCCCCATCCGCGATCGCTCGCCGTTCCAATCGACTCCTCGACTCGGAAACCGGAGAATATTACCTCGTTTTAGAAGGGGAGCTAATGGAAGTTTGAAGTGAAATTTAATTTAAATTTGGCACTTGCTTTTTGCACCTACCAATGATAGTCTATATAATAATGGGAATAGTTGCTCTCGGTAATAAATGCGACTATTCCCATTATGAAATAATAGTATCCCAAACCTCGGGAAAAAGCAAGGAAAAATTAACAAAAACCAAAAAAAACCTCTCCCATTCAAAACCAAAAGAATGTACGACTTTACAATTATTGGAGGTGGCATAGTCGGACTAGCCATCGCCCTAACCCTAAGCCAGCGATCGCCTCGTGCCAAAATCCTAGTCCTGGAAAAAGAAAGCCAACTCGCCTTCCACCAAACCGGCAATAATAGCGGAGTCATTCATTCGGGAATCTACTATAAACCAGGCAGCTTCAAAGCCAAATTTTGTCGAGACGGCTGTCAGTCAATGGTTGAATTTTGCCGCAACCACAACATTCCCCACGAAGTCTGCGGCAAAGTTATCGTTGCCACTCAACCCGAAGAATTGCCGCGCCTCGAACAACTTTACCAACGCGGTTTAAAAAACGGCATTCCCCTCAAAAAAATAACTGCCGAAGACGTTAGAGAAATCGAACCCCATGTTCGCTGCTTAGCGGGGATTCACGTCACTTCAACGGGCATTGCCGACTACAAACAAGTCTGCCAAAAATACGCCCAACTGCTACAAGATAAAGGAGGAGAAATTCGCCTCAATACCAAAGTCGAAAAAATAGTCGAATCTTCCAATAGCCAAATCCTAGAAACCAATAGAGATAAAATAGAGACGCGCTACCTCATCAACTGCGCGGGATTATATAGCGATCGCGTCGCCCAACTCAACAACGTCAACCCCCAAGCCAAAATTATCCCCTTCCGAGGAGAATACTACCAACTCAAACCCGAAAAACGCCATCTCGTCAAAACCCTTATTTATCCCGTCCCCAACCCCGCCTTCCCCTTTCTAGGGGTTCACTTCACCAAAATGGTAGACGGAAGCGTTCATGCCGGACCCAATGCCGTTCTCAGTTTCAAGCGAGAAGGGTATCGAAAAAGCGACTTCAACTTCCATGATTTTACAGAAGTCATGACCTATGGCGGATTTTGGAAACTTGCCGTCAAACACGCCAACGAAGGGCTACAAGAAATCGCGCGATCGCTCAGCAAAACCGCCTTTACGCGCAGCTTACAGCGCCTCATCCCCGAAGTCAACTCCGACGACCTCATTCCCGCCTCATCTGGCGTTCGCGCCCAAGCCTTGACAAAGAGCGGAAAACTCGTCGAAGATTTCTTAGTTATTAATGGGAAAAATTCTCTTCATGTTTGTAATGCCCCCTCTCCTGCGGCAACCTCTTCCCTAGAAATTGGCAAAGCTGTCGTTGCCCGAATTTGAGAATTTTAAGTAAAATGAAAACCCCTTGATTTTTAGACCCTTTGGTTGTTTTTAATCTCATGTACCCCAGCGCTCGCTTCACCTCCCCGGAGCTGGGAACCCCAATTTTAATTTGAACTGAGATTAATTGCGCAAACTCACGCAATCATCTCCTTTAAGCATAAATAGACAGCCCAGAATTCACCGACCTGACTGAAGTAAATTTGCGGAATTGTGTAGGCAGATCGAAAAAATAACATAGTTTAAACCCGAATGGTAAAACTCCGTTGAATGCAATAAACTCAACGTTAAGTAGAAGCTAAAATTCTCTCTTTTTCCACTTCCAATTCAAGTTGAGAGGATGGATCGAAAGGGGAATTGAATCAAAGACGCGCCTCACGCCATCTCGACTGCAAAGATAGCACCGATCGCGCGCCCACACCTAATCGCACACTCCAAAATACCTATGTCCGTTTGTACGCCATTCCTAACCCCGCGCATTCGCCGTCGGAAGGTCGCAACCCAAGACCCCCTATTGCTCGCCTTCGACTTCGGCGGAACCAAACACGCCGCCGCCATTATCGCCCCCGGAGAGCGACAGTGGCGAGAACAAGAGCGCGTTCTAGCCCCTGCCGGAGCCGATGCCAAGGTCGATCTAGACATCATGCGATCGCTTGGTCGAAACTTACTCAAAGGCAGAACCCCCGCCGCCATCGGAGTCAGCTTCGGCGGACCGGTGGATGCCCCCTCGGGAACCGTTCGCCTCTCCCACCACGTCCCCGGTTGGGAAAATATCCCTTTGCGCGCCCTCCTCGAAGAAGAATTCGGCGCGCCCGTTAGCGCAGACAACGATGCTAACGTCGCCGCCTTGGGCGAATACCGCTTCGGGGCAGGGAAAGGGTACAGCAACCTCTTCTACATCACCGTCAGCACCGGCGTAGGCGGCGGCTGGATTCTCAACGGCAGACTGTGGCACGGCACCGAAGGCATGGCTGGAGAAATCGGTCACACCGTCGTCGATCCCGCCGGTCCGCGCTGCTTGTGCGGCAAGCGAGGATGCGTCGAACGCCTCGCCTCCGGTCCCTATATTGCCGAGGGAGTGCGATCGCAACTCCTGCAACACCCCCAACGGGGTCAACTGTTGCGAACCTTAGTTAACGACAACCTCGAAGCCATTACCTGTCAATTAGTCAGTCAGGCAGCCCAAGCAGGCGATAGCCTCGCCCGAGAAGCCATTGCCAAAGCAGGTTGGGCCTTGGGAGTTGGTATTGGCAACGTCGCCAACTTAATCAATCCCCAACTATTCGTCTTAGGGGGAGGGGTAACCAAATCCGGTTCCCACTTTTGGCAGATGCTCCGTCAAACCGCTCAAAAAACAGCCCTGCCCGAAGTCCATTTCCAAGTCGTCCCTGCCACACTCGGAGACGAAGCGCCCCTTTGGGGAGCAGTTGCCCTCGCCGAAGACCTATTGAGCGTCGGTTATGCTTCCGCTTCGTAGTGCTGGCATTGGGAACAAGGACCGCTAGGATTGACCGCACAGCGCAAAAAGGCAGAGCGGGCATTATACTTGCAGCTCGCCTGCCGGTCAATGCGATCTGACAATAACTGCATCCTTTGCTCGTAACGCTGGATTTGACCTTTAATATAGGCGTGGGATTGCAACCGCATTCTTTGAAAAGCTCTTTTTGTCATTGGTCATTGGTCATTGGTCATTGGTTCGTAAGCATTCAGCCATCAGCCGTCAGCCATCAGTTTAAAACAAATCTGGAACGGGAGAATTGAAGATTGAGAAACTTTAGAGAGATTACAGAGATGCTTACTTCTTTTATTCAAAGGCTGACGGCTGAATGCTGACGGCTGAATGCTGAATGCTTACATTGGTTCTAAAACCTAAAACCTAAAACCTAGTTTAGTCATTTGCCCTTTGCCCGTTGTCAAACTGATTACTGTTTGCTGATTACTGCCGAAGGTTGCTTTTCCAAGGCTGCTTTCGGATAGGCAATGCGCTGATGGTTATACTGCTGCCAGACGCGCACGAACACCTCAGCAATAACGGGCAACTCCTCCAACTTCAACCCCGACTCCATCAACTGATTATCGCGCCAACGCGCCGTAAAAATCTTCTTCACCGTTGCGATCGCTACCTCTGGGGTCACATCCTTAAGCGATCGCAACGCCGCTTCGCAAGCATCGGCTAACATCACAATACCCGTTTCTCGCGACTGGGGAATCGGTCCATCGTAACGAAAATCCTCTTCTAACACAGTTTTCCCTTCTTCCTGGGCCCGTTGCTGAGCTTGGAAATAAAAATAAGAAATTAAAATTGTTCCCTGATGTTCCGGGATAAAATTGCAAATCGCTTGGGGCAAATTGTAGCGACGTGCCATTACCAACCCTTCGCTAACGTGCTTTTGAATAATTCGAGAACTCTTCCACGGATCGTTAATTTCATCATGTTTATTCGGCCCGCCCATTTGATTTTCAATAAATCCCAACGGGTCGTGCATTTTGCCAATATCGTGGTAGAGTGTCCCCGCGCGAACTAACTCAATATTCGCGTGTAACTCCCGCGCTGCCGCTTCAGCCAAAGAAGCAACAAACAGAGTATGTTGAAACGTCCCCGGCGCTTCAGTGGCCAATCGCTTGAGAAGAGGACGGTTGGGGTTAGATAATTCCGCCAAACGAATAGAGGTCGCCAAATCAAACACCTTCTCCAAATAAGGAGAAATGCCCAAAGCCACGATACACCAAGCCAAACCCCATAAACCGCAAATGGCAGCTCCCGGCAGAGCCACCGCCCAAATCGTACCTGGAGTCGAGCTGATAATCAAAGTCACGATCAGGTTAACTCCTCCCTGAGTCAGACCCACAACGCCGCCCAACAACGCCAAATCCTCGCGACAGCGCAACCGTCCGGCGACTATAGCCGCCACCAACCCGCCAATCGCGCTGGGGATTAAATATTCCCAACCCGCAGGAGTTCCATCTTGAACCGCGAGCGCGCCGAACCCAGTCAAGCCGCCGAGGAGAACAACTTGAGTGGCAGCCAAAGTGGGGCTGTAAAAACTGCTCGCCAATAATCCCACCGCCGACAAATTAACCTGCTTGATATTGAGTTGAACCAGCAACGGCGTACTCAGACTCAGCAAACATAACAGGAGACGATCGCGACAGCGCAAGCGGACGTTGGTACGTCGCTGAACGACGAGAAAAATCGCGATCGCGCCGCCGACCAACACCGCAGTTCCTCCAACGCCTTGCCAATTAATTCCCCGACGACTCAATCCCAACTCATCGAGAAGCACAAATTCCCGACGCGCAATCGGTTCGCCCGCGCGCACGATTATCTCTCCCTTTCTCACCTCATAAACCTCCGGAGCGACTTCCCGAGCGGCTTGTTCGGCCCGTCGCTTGGTTTCATCGCGATCTTCGATCAAATTGGGTTCGATGGTTGCTGCGAGGGCGCGCGCGACTAAATCCAACTGAGGCTCGGAAATTTCAGACCGCAATTGAATTCTAATAGCCTCTTGCTGAATTTCTTCGGGCAGTCCTTGGGGAATCCCTTGAGCAAGAATGCGCTCGAGGGTTTGCTGCATCGCTTCTTTGACTGTTTGCCAGGTTTCATCGGAAAGCGCTAAAAACTCTCGCTTATCGGCGGTTGTCAATTTGTTTTCCTCTGAAGTTTCGAGGGTTGCGCTTGCCGTCTGGAAATTTTGACGCGCGCGCTCGATTCGCGCCAGTAAATCCTCCAGTTGAGACGGACCGGTTTGTTGTTGATAGTTTTGGAGCTGGGAGAGGGCTCGGATACTGTCCAAACTGTCGGATAAAACCGGTGGAATTGCAGGGATTGGCTCTCCTGGCGACGGATTGCCTCTCCTGGCGGCGGCCGCGATCGCGCTCCACTGTCTGTCGCTTGCTGCGCGCAAAAACTGCTGTAGGTCAACCGATAAAACGTCTTCGTTGACAAAAGGCACGCTTCCGGCTAGCTCTCGGATTAAGTCGATTTCGCGCCACAAATTCTCTAACTGTTCGTAGATATTAGTGTCGATGGTGCGATCGACTTTGAGAACGGGAACGACTCCGGTTTGAGCATCTTTACGTTTGGTCTCTGTAATTTGGCTATCTTCCACTAACGCATCTCGGTCAGCCGCAATGGTTTTCGGTGCGGTCGTATTTTCTTTCAGTTGAGGTTGGTTATAAAAGCGATACCCAATCGCGCTCGTTAGAGATACCACGGCTAAAACCGCCATTACGGGAGCGGGAATTTTGGATGGGTGGCGTGGGGGAGGAGAGGGGGGTAAAAGCGCCTGTTTCCGCACGCTCAATCCTCTGTTGGCGTTTTCCGGTTCAGTGGCATTCCGGGATGGCATTAAAAAATTGCGAGGGTGCGACCGTTGCCGCCATCCCTTAATTTGCTCGGCGAGTGCGTGGAAAGTTTTCATATGGGTTTGCGAACCTCGAGATCTAGTTTGCGCGACAGGGGCGATACGAGTGCGATTTCACAGAGATTGAGCAGCCGTTTAAATATTTTATCGACAACAATTGTTAGCAGGAATGATGAGAAATAATCTTAAGCGATGCGCGCGGTTGAATCGCCCCCGCCGCTGCTACTGCTCGAACCCCCTCGGTTCGGCGATGGGACTGATAAACTCCCGACCAAGTTGCAAAGAGCCTTTCTCCCTGTTGCTTGGCTCGATCGACCTGGGGGTGCGCTCTCCAGCGCGGGGGAAGGCCGTAGGCGCTGTTGTAAAGACCGGCTAGGGCCCCGGTTAAGGCAAGGGCGATGGAAGGGGTGTTTTGCCCTCGAGCGGCTCGCTTGATACAGAGACAAAAATCTTCTGGCGTACTTGCAAAGAAATAAAAGGCAAGGGCGAGGGGGATTGGCGAAGTCGAAAAGCGGCTGGTACTAAAACGATCGAGAACTGCTTCGAGGGGGACGGCGCGATCGCATAGCGTTCGGAGTTCTTTGAGGTGTTGGCAGGTTGGAGTCCAACGGCCTTCAGCGGTTTCGAGGAGTCGGTCGAGGAGGTCAGGACCGGTGAGGTTTTCTCGTAGAATCCAGGCGATGGCATCGGCCCATAGGAATAGGTCGTCGGCGTTTTCTTGGGGGTGCAGCCAGAGGGCAGCCGCCTGACGCACGTTGTCGTGTAAGCTCTGCCGATGGTCGTGGAAGTATAGGGCAATGGGAAGAATCCAGAGTGCAGTATGAGATGCGCTCGCCCGTTGTTTGAGGTCGAGGGCGGAAGGTTGCTCGAGCCGCAACTGCTCGCACCAATGGGCTAAATCTAGGCGACCGCATTGGATGAGGCTTTCTGCGGCGCAAAGAAGGGGAATGTCGCGATCGCGCGACGGGAGTGGCTGCTTTTGTCCGGTTGGAGGGAATGGGTTGCCTTGTCCGCTCTGTTGTTGGGCAATCTGAGTTCCGAGTAATCCGCCTTGAAATCGACTCAATAGTGAGTATCGCACGCTCTACACCTCGGCTAATCGATTGAGTTCGAGGGTTTCTAATCTAAGGTTCCCCCATTTCTTCTTTCTGTAACTCATGATAGCTTTTCCGAGCAGCTCTTCTAGAGGAGAGGAGTGCGATTGACTCAAATTACGCACCTCTTCCCATGAGGATACGCACCTTGGGGTCGAGTTCCTGGGCGGCGCGGAAGCGCTCTCAGTGGAATTCACGGAGGTTATTGGCTTTTTGAGTTGTTGAGAGTCAATTTTCTGATGTACGGAGCGCTTTTAGAAGACTCGACTGAGATTGTAGTCAACCAAGTCAACCAGCGCCCTCGTCGCCTCGGAGGGTTTGAGCGGTTCGAGCTGTTCGGTCGCCAAGCGCGCATGGTAGGCTGCTAACTCTCGAGACCGTTCGATTCCGTCACTGTCGAGAATCGACGCGACTGCCTGTTCTAGGTCTCCAGGCTGGGAAAATTCTCGCTTGATGGAGACAGCGAGGTCGGGATTTTTTTCCATTGCGTATAAAACGGGTGCGGTGAGGTTGCCATCTGCCAAATCCGAACCCACGGGTTTGCCTAGAACTTCGCTCGACGCGGTAAAGTCTAAAATGTCATCGACGATTTGGAACGCTAAACCGAAATGGCGGCCGTATTGGTAGAGCTGTTGTGCGACTTCTGGGGAAACATCGCTGAGGACTGCTGCGGCTTTGACGCTATTGGCCATAAGCGATGCGGTTTTGTAATAACTTTTTTCCAAATAAGCTTCAAAGGATAAATGAGTATCAAACCGGTTGAGTCCCTGACGAATTTCTCCCTCGGCAAAGTCGCGGATGACTTCGGAAAGCAGTTTAACCACTTCGAGGTTATCGAGATTAGCGAGGTACCAGGAGGATTGAGCAAAGAGAAAATCCCCGGCCAACACAGCAATGCGGTTGCCAAAAATGCTGTTGACGGTTTGGGTCTTGCGACGCAATTCCGCTTCGTCCACAACATCGTCGTGAACCAGACTGGCGGTATGGATCATTTCGGTAATCTCCGCCAAACGACGGTGGCGGGGAGTCAGTTCGCGATCGCCCAAGGTCGCCCGCGATGCCAATAGCACCACAGCCGGTCTCAAACGCTTGCCCCCCGCTCCAAACAGGTGTTCTGCTGCTGCGCTGAGGATTGGGTGGCGCGCGCCCACCAGTTTTTTGAGGTTGTCCGCCAAGAGGTTTAAGTCTTGCTCGACGGGGGCAAATAAGGAAGTTACTGATGTCATCGGTTAGCCCGGTTTGGCACGAAAGTTACGAAAGTTTACATGTGCTTTAATTTATTTTAAGCCAAGCCATCCAGACATGGGAATTTTGTTTGCGATGTTTCGTCAAAAAAAACTTATCAATTCTTGCTCGTAGCTCTTTAAGAGTAGAGAATCTTATGTTACTCTATTAATAAGGAATCTAAGGAATTTCCAGCCTGAAGTTAACGCGAGCTTCAATTTGAAGCTGTTATCAATTCGCGCTATTTTCAGATGTTCCTCTATTTGGGAATAGGCTGGTTGGTTTGGACTAACACTTCGCGCTTCGGGAGTCGCAGTGCCGAGTCGCTTTCGAGCTAGACCCGTGCTTTCGGCTTCCTTCATCTCATTCCGATTCCACCTCACCAAGAGCGAATTAATTGTAAACTCGCAAGAGCGTCTTTGGGCGCAGCGATCGCACGTCATTCGCTAACTCGATTTAAGCAAGTCTTTAGCGAGCAGCAAGAGCGCTCGCCGAAGAGCGACTCAAAAGGAAGAAAGTCCAGAGGGCTTTTTCTCCTTATATTGCGCTTTCGGATACGCACCGATTCCCGCTTTTCAAGTCTCTACCGAGCCCTTGTTCGGCTCAGTAGAGACTTGAAAAGCCCCTACTTGTCAATTTGAGACCAACAAATTTCCACTCCGCTCCCATCGCAAAAGCTCACCCTACCCGTAAAAAAAATGCCTACAATTGTCTTGCTTTCGGTTGCGACTGCCTATCTCACAACCGTTTATATCTTGCTAACCTTGGCGCAGCGAACCACAAAAGCGACTGCCACTCCCTCTCGTCCGCTCCGTTAGTTGGCTTTTAAGCTCCTTCGGCTCGCCCTTGCCGAATACCAAAGTCAGAAGTCTACCCCACTGAGGAATTAAGTCATTGAGACTGCCTCTAGGTAGACTTTTTCGACGGCGGGCGCGCTGCCGAGCCAAGAGTGGGATAAGCGAGAAAACTGATGGGGAGAACCGCTAACAAAAAACCGAGTCGGCACAACAGACTCAGCATCCAAATTTTTCAATCCCATCAACTCTAATTCCTGTTCGGCAGCACTTACCAGAGAGCGAGCCGGATTTACTAAGCGCACCGAGGCGGGTAAAAGAGGTCGCAGAACCGTTTCGAGATGGGGATAATGGGTACACCCGTACACCAAAGCATCAATATCGCGGGCAATTAAAGGCTTCAAATACTGGCGCGCCACTTGCCGAGTATAAGGGTCACCAATGCGATTCCCCTCAATCAAAGGAACAAACTCCGGACAGCCCACCTGCCAAACCCGTACGCTGGCATCCACCTCCAAAATCGCCCGACGGTAGGCATTGCTAGCCGCCGTTGCAGGTGTTGCGATAACCCCGATACGCCGACCGGCTTGAACGGCGGCGCGCGCCCCCGGTAAAATCAAGCCTAACATGGGGATATCCCACTCTCGTTGCACCGTTTCTAGGGCAAGAGCAGAACTGGTATTGCAGGCCATAATCAACATTTTGACCTGTTGCGCCGCCATCCAATGAATAATTTCGCGCACGAACTGTAAAATCTCCTCTGCCGTACGGGTTCCATAAGGCAGTCGCGCCGTATCGCCAAAATAGAGAATCGATTCGTGAGGTAACTGTCGGCACAGCTCTCGCAGAACCGTCAGTCCTCCCACGCCACTATCAAACACGCCAATGGGTTTGCGTTGAATTTCCTTCATCAATTTGAATGGTTGTCAGGTTTTGTTAGACTCCTCTCAACGCGATCGCTTCGTCATAGGGAAAGCACCTTACGAGATTCGATGAGTTAAAGCAAGTGGGTGCGGAATCTACTCGAGCAGATGTCGCGCGGCGGTGGGTGCGGGTTCGGCTGGAATGGCTAAACTTCGAGTGCGATCGAAATTGATATCCAGTCGGCGGCCGCGCGGATTAACGCGAACCCCTCGCAGCTCGGGCGTTCCCGGTAACAGTAAGATCACCGTTTGGGAATCTTGCTGGCGAACGCGCAACTGAGAAAAGGGACTGTTGTCGGGCAATTGCGGTCCGGCGATGCGCTCGGCGAGGCGGGCATTAGGAATGGTAATAATATGATAGCCCGCGCCATCGTTCCAATCGGCAGAAGCCGTCACCGGTTGGTTCGCGCGAACCACCAATCGGCGATCGCGCCATTCAATGGCTTCAATAGTTGCCAAACCCTCGAGCGCCGGGTCATTCACGCGCGTTTCCGATACCGGTCGAGTCGCCACAGCATTGGTTAGAGTGGGTTCGGGGATGCGATCGGCTGCAAGGCGTTCGGGATTGGGAAGTCGAACCGACCAATTGGTTGGGGAAACGCCCCGAAAGACAATTTTATTCGGGTCGAGGGTGTATCCGGGAGCGAGTTCGACCACAATGCGCGTCGTGCGATCGTCAAACTGACCGACCCGCAAATTGCGAATCGCCGCACTGCCGCCCACAGCTTGGTTAACAGTCGGTCGTCCCAGCGCAATTCCGGGTAAATCGATGACCAAGCGCGTGGGATTGGAAATCAACTGCGCCGTCGGTTGAACGCCGCTATCTGTCGAAAAGATTAACTGATTTTGACCGGGGTCAAAACGCCAAAACAAAAGTCGCGCCGCCTGTACCGGTAAGGCAAATAGGACAGCACTCAACCCGCTTATGAATAGTAAGGAAAATTTGAAGTTTGTCATTAGTCGTTGGTCATGGGTCAACGGATTTGGTGTTGGCGTGCCGACCTCCTTGCTCCCGACCTCTCGTCCCTCCAATCCCCCCTCCAATCCCCCCTTATACAAGGGGGCAAGGGGGTGGGGTTTGGGGTGGGGGTCAGGGGATTGGGGTTAGGCGGCACGGTTAGGTTAGATCGTTGGTCGTTCTCCTGGTCTATTTGTTCCCTCCGTTTTCTGGGGCGGGGCAACTGCAAATTATCAATGGCCGACTCTAGTCCAAAGGTCATTCATTGTCGGTTAATGGACTGACAATGAGCCGAACTCAATCGGAGGGTTTCGCAGCTTCCGGGGTTGCGGTTGGTTCCTTAAACACGACCCGCAATAGGGGCGGTGCGAGAAAGGTGGTAAAGATAACCATCATAATGATGGCTGCATTGGTCGATTCAGACAAAACGCCGCTCGCCGAACCGACTCCCGCGAATACCAATCCCACCTCGCCGCGCGGAATCATGCCCACGCCGATCGCCAGTTTTTTCAATCCGGGCTGCCATAGGGTCAAGCCTGTGACCACTTTACCGACAATCGCGACCACAATCAGAAACGCGGCAATAATTAATCCCTCCCGATTGGCGGGAATCGCTGGATTGAGGACTCCCAAATCTGTTTTTGCCCCCACACTCACAAAAAAGAGGGGAACAAAAATATCGGCAACCGGAATCACTTGTTCTTCGAGTTCCCGACGCTTGTCGGTTTCGGCGAGAATCAAACCGGCGGCAAAGGCACCCAAAATCGCCTCGAGTTGAATGGCTGTGGCGATGTAGGAGAGGATAAAGGCAAAACAGAACGAAGTCAAGAGCAGTTGACCGCGCGTTTTCATGCTATTCACCAGTCCGACGAAATAGGGACTAATTAACCGGCCAACTAAAATCGCCCCGACGAGGAAGACTCCCGCACCGATGGTGAGATAGATAATGTTAGCAATTTCGATTTCTCCGGTTTTGGCCAAACCCGCAACAACCGCCAAAACGATAATTCCCAGAACATCGTCCAAGACGGCTGCTCCAATAATAATTTGTCCTTCTGTCGAGGAGAGCTGTCCGATTTCCGCCAAAACTTTTGCCGTAATTCCGATACTGGTTGCCGTCAAAGCTGCTCCCGCAAAGATGGCTGGAACTGCCGGGATGCCAAAAAGATAGACTAAACCTGCCGTTCCTGCTGTAAAAGGGACAACTACGCCCACCACTGCCACAATTGCTGCTTGGGGGCCAACGCGAATTAATTCCTGTAAGTCTGATTCCAAGCCGATTTCAAACAACAAAATAATTACGCCCAGTTCGGCGAGGAGGGACAAAACTTCGCTTTGGGTTGCAAAGACGGACTGAACCGACTCTGAATTCAAACCTGCCGTCGCTTCCATTAACCGAATGATGAGAGAACTTTCTGCGAGTACGCCGCTTTCAGGAAAGACGAGCAGATGGAGCGCAGAAACTCCGATGAGAACGCCGCCGACGAGTTCGCCCAGCACGGGAGGAAGGTTAATGCGGGTACAAAGTTCCCCCCCTGCTTTGCTGGCGACATACACCGCAACGAGGCTAAGTAAGACTCCGGCTAGGACGAGGGTACTTTCTTCGGCTGATGTTTCCGCAGCCGTTGCTAGCAGCGTTTGGCTGAAGTGGGGGGGAGTTGGAAATGTCGAATGCGCAAAAATCATGCTTTAAGGAATCTCCTGCAATCGTCTCGGGCTGAACCCAGGGAAATTGAACTGTGTCTACTGTACAGGATTCTCTTCAGGAACGAGGGTGGAGGTGCGTTCGTCGGCGGAACTCCAATTTTGTGGCTCCGCAGAGGAATTTAATATGAAATACTTAAATGTTTGCTACAGATAAAGCCTCTAAAATAAAATCCCAACCTGTCACTGATGCTATGACTTGAGGTGTGAATTGTGAAAGAACCTGAGCCAATTGCTCTCTCAAATCATCTAAGTTCTCAAACAATCCGACTGAAACCCTGGCGATTGTAAACCCCCGCTAGAGGTGGAATAACGGGAGACTGCACCCGAACCCAAAACGAAGAACAATGACCCATGCTTTAATTGTTATTTGTGGAGCCACAGCGACGGGAAAATCGGAACTGGCGTTGGCATTGGCGCAGCGTCTAAACTCGATTATCGTCAGCGCCGACTCGCGCCAGGTTTATCGGGAATTCGACATCGGGACGGCAAAACCAACCCTCGAAGAACAACGCTTAGTTCCCCATTATTTAATCGACATTTGCGCTCCTACAGAAACCCTGACTCTCGCCGAATATCAAGCGCAAGCTCAATCTCTCATTACAGATTGCTTCAATCTCGCCGCTAATCGTTCTCGTTTTCCACTTTCCTCGCCGTCTGCTTTCTCTTTACTTGTTGGAGGAACGGGATTATATATCAAATCAATTGTTAAAGGGTTAAAAATTCCTAAAGTTTCGCCCCAAACCGAGTTAAGAGCGAGTTTGCAAGGGTTAGGTCAAAAGCAATTATATGCTTTTTTGTCGCAGGTCGATCCCAGGGCGGCTGCTAAAATTCATTTCAACGATTCTGCTCGAACTTTAAGAGCGCTAGAGGTTTTTTACGCGACGGGGGTTCCTATTTCCCAGCAACAGGGAGAAAATCGACCGGACTATCCAATTTTGCACATCGGACTGGACTGCGAAGTTGAAGCGTTGCGAGAGCGAATCGAGCGGCGCACGGATAAAATGATAGAGAAGGGATTGATTGAGGAGGTTCAAGAATTGAGTCAAAAATACGGCTGGCAGTTGCCTTTACTAGAGACTCTGGGTTACTCGGAAATCAAGCAGTATTTGAGGGGAAAGATCGATCTAACAGAAGCTAAAAAATTGACGGTTTTACGGACGCGCCAGTTCGCTAAGCGTCAGGTTACTTGGTTTCGAGCGTATCCTGAAATTGAGTGGTTTGATGCCGAGGATGCCAATTTATTAGAAAGGGTTTGGTTGAGAGTGCGGAATTTTTCTAATCGCCTTAGAGAGTAGGACTTTGAGGACGGGTATGGGGTCGCTCTTATTACGCGGTCTCGATCGATGTTCATCTGGAAGAGCCTTACAGTTGGAGTCCTGTAGAACCGTATATTTCGTTGAATCTGGAAGTTTCTATGCTAATATTACAATTTTCGTGGAGACAGCAAATCCCCGATTCATAACAGTCTGCTACAATGGAAATTAGGTTGCCCGAGCTGGGACATATTACGCTAACTTCTGCCGCTTCAGCACACACGCTTAGGAGAGGAGATGTATCGCGATCGGTATCGTTGCCGATCGTGCATAAATATTCTCCACTCCATAAACTTCCTCCTTCGGAACAAGAAAAAACAGGAAACCATTTCGGATTCCAGATTTCATAATCTAGACTAAAATGTTTTCGATTGGCTTGCTCTAGAAAATCTTCGTAAAGATCCATCGCATACTCTAAAGAATGAAAAGAATAGCCCAAAAAAATAGGACAAAAATCTTCGTCTCCATATTGAACCCCATTTCTCCATTGATAAAGTTCGTAAAATTCTAAGGGTATATTAAAGTCAAAACTTTCAATTTTTGAATATATTTCATCAAGTGTAAAGCCGGGTTGTAACATTGAAAAGCAAGGCAGATTTTGATTTTCTAGAGCAACAGAAAGCCGATTGAGATCGCGAGTAAGTTGTGTCATTTTCGCTCCGCCTCTATAAAATTAATTGCACTTTCAGTCATCCCCGCCTGGGATTCAAACCCCACTGCGTATAGCTTAAGAACCTGTGGGGACGCTCAATTGAACGTCCCTACGTTGAAACGGGTTTTAGCTTTTAGCGGCGAACTGTTAGTTCGGCAGCTCCTAACGCGATCGCATCCCCCTCAAACCCCAAAGTCCAACTCCATCCCCACCCCAGTCAACGTTGCCAAACGCTGTCCATTGGGAGTATAGTCGAGTCGAACTTCGAGGTAGGCAGGCGGTTTATCGGGCAAACGTTGCGCCCACTCAATAGCCGTAATTCCGGGATCGACTTCAACGCCTTCCCAATAAATCTCGGGGTAAAGTTCGGCGGTTTCCCCGGGCTGCAAGCGATATAAATCCAAATGGTACAAGGGAATTTTCCCTTCGGGATACTCGCTAATGAGGGCAAACGTGGGACTGAGAATCGGTTCGTCGATGCCCAACCCCTCGGCGAGACCTTGGACGAGAGTTGTTTTTCCCGCACCCAAGTCGCCTAAAAGTAGGATAATGCTGTTGGGGGGAAGCGATCGCCCCAATTTTCGACCCAATTCCAACGTCGCCTCGCCATCGACGAGGGGGACTTGCTGGACTCGATTGGGTTGGGAAGAACGCGATCGCATAAAAGAAAAGAGTTCAGAGTGCTGGGTTCAGAGTTCAGGGTTATGGGTTATGGGTTCAGAGTTCAGGGTTATGAGTGCTGGGTTATGGGTTCAGAGTTCAGGGTTATGGGTTCAGAGTTATGGGTTATGAATTATGAATTATGAGTTATGGGTTAAAGACATTTTAAATTAAAGGAACTAAAGCAGTCGCGCGAGAAATAGGAAATGCAGCCAACCGATCCGAGCAAATTTACTGAAGCCGCCTGGGAAGCCATCGTCAAGTCCCAAGATGTGGCGCGCCAATTTAAAAATCAACAACTCGAGGTCGAACATCTCATCCTGTCCCTACTCGACAACGAACCCCTCATCCAAACCATTTGCGCGCGCGCCAATATCGACCTCCTGCGCCTCGCTCAACAAATCGAAGCCTTTAGCGATCGCCAACCCAAATACGTCAACGTCACCCAACTCTACCTCGGTCGCAGTCTCGATGTCATGCTCGATCGCGCCGAAGCCTCCAGAACCAGTTGGCAAGATAAAACCATTGCCGTCGAACACCTACTCATGGGTTTCGCCGAAGACGATCGCCTCGGACGACAAACCCTCAAAAAATTTAACCTCGACCCTCAAGATATAGAAGTTATCATAAAGTCTGTTCGCAGCGAACAAAAAGAAAAAACCGTCCAACCCGCAGACGCACCCAACGCCGAAGAACAATATCAAGCCCTCGAACGCTACGGCAGAGACCTAACCGAACAAGCCAAAAAAGGGAAACTCGACCCCACCATCGGACGCGACGAAGAAATTCGCAGCGTCATTCAAGTCCTCTCGCGCCGACTCAAAAATAACCCCGTGTTAATTGGGGAACCGGGCGTGGGAAAAACCGCAATTGCCGAAGGACTCGCCCAACGTATCGTTAACGGCGATGTCCCCGAATCCCTAAAAAACCGCCGCTTGATGTCCCTCGACATGGGCAGTTTAATTGCCGGTGCCAAATATCGAGGCGAATTTGAAGACCGATTGCGGGGCGTACTGCGCGAAGTCACCCAGTCCGACGGACACATCGTCCTCTTTATCGACGAACTCCACACCGTCGTTGGCGCTGGGGCGGCCTCTTCGGGGACAATGGATGCGGGCAACCTCCTCAAACCCATGCTATCGCGGGGCGAACTGCGCTGCATCGGCGCAACCACCCTCGATGAATACCGTAAATCTATTGAAAAAGATCCCGCCCTCGAACGGCGCTTTCAGCAAGTTTACGTCAAACAACCCACCGTCGAAGATACCATCTCCATTTTGCGCGGTCTCAAAGAACGCTACGAACTCCACCACGGCGTAAAAATCGTCGATTCTGCCCTCGTCGCCGCCGCCACCCTCTCTCAGCGGTATATTAGCGATCGCTTCCTCCCCGACAAAGCCATCGACGTGGTAGACGAAGCCGCAGCGCGTTTGAAAATGGAAATCACCTCCAAACCCGTCGAACTGGAAGTTATCGATCGCCGCCTGATGCAACTGCAAATGGAACAACTCTCCCTCGCCACCGAGGAGAAAACCACTCCCTCTGCTGCTGCCACCCTTTCGGCAACAAAAGAACGCCTCGAACGCATCGAAAACGAAATTAACGAACTCCAAGACAAACAAAACGACCTTTCTTCCCAATGGCAAGGCGAAAAGCAAATGCTGGCAGATATTAGCGCCCTCAAGGAAGAAGAAGAACAATTGCGCTTGCAAGTGGAACAAGCCGAACGCGCCTACGATCTCAACCGCGCTGCCCAGTTAAAATACGGCAAACTGGAAAGCTTGCAGCGCGCCGTTGAAGCCAAAGAAACCGAACTCCTCGAACTTCAGTCCCAAGGACGCGCCCTCCTGCGCGAGGAAGTCACCGAAAGCGATATTGCCGATATCGTCGCCCGCTGGACGGGCATTCCCGTCAACCGCTTATTGGAGTCGGAACGGCAAAAATTGTTGCGCCTCGAAGATCATCTCCACCGCCGGGTAATTGGGCAAGGAGAGGCGGTAGCGGCGGTGTCGGCGGCTATTCGTCGGGCGCGCGCGGGGATGAAGGATATTGGAAAGCCGGTGGGTTCGTTCCTATTTATGGGGCCGACAGGCGTGGGGAAAACCGAGTTGGCGCGCGCTTTGGCGGAGTTGCTCTTTGACAGCGAAGAGGCGATGATTCGCTTGGATATGTCCGAGTATATGGAGAAGCAAAGCGTCTGGCGGTTGTTGGGCGCGCCGCCGAGTTATGTGGGATATGAGGAGGGGGGACAACTCACCGAAGCGGTTCGTCGCCGTCCCTATTCGGTACTGTTACTCGACGAGGCGGAAAAGGCCCACCGGGATGTTTTTAACGTTTTATTGCAAATCCTTGACGACGGACGGTTAACTGATTCTAAAGGTCGGGTGGTGGATTTTCGCAATACAATTATTGTGATGACGAGCAATATTGGCAGCGAGTTGATTTTGAAGATGGCGGGGGACGATGCCAATTATGAGAAGATGCGATCGCGCGTTATAACGGAATTGCGCGCCCAATTTCGCCCCGAATTTCTCAATCGCATCGACGAGAGAATTATTTTCCACACCCTCAAACGCGACGAGTTGCGCAAAATTGTCGATCTGCAACTTCAACGCTTGCAAAGATTGCTGTCGGAGCAGAAAATTACCCTAGAATTGACCGATGCGGCGCGAGATTATATCGTCGAAGCCGGTTACGATCCCACTTATGGCGCGCGTCCTCTCAAACGGGCAATTCAGCGGGAGTTGGAAAATCCAATGGCGACTAAAATTTTAGAAAATGCGTTTGTGGAGGGGGATACGGTTATCATTGATTGTGTTGAGCGCGCCCTAACGTTTGAGAAAAAAGAAGCAGTCCCTCTCCTTCAAGCCCAGTTAGTCCAACGGGAAACTCAAATTTTAGATAAATCGCCCGAGACAATCGACGTAATTTCTGAAAATGTTGAATAAACAGCAAAAATTTCTGAAACTAACCGAAGATTTACGATACGGAATTCCCGCATCTGGGAAGCCGCCAATTTATCTTGTGGGATTGCCGCGATCGGGAACGACTTGGGTTGGCGCGGTATTGAATACATCGCCAGGAGTTAAGTATTTTTTTGAGCCGTTTAACTTTAGATTTATTCCTGAAGCAAAACCTCACTTTAGGAAATACTTACGGGGCGACGAACAAGATGAGGAATTCGCTCGATATTGTCGCGATGCTTTCGCCGGACGAATTGAGAATCAGCATTTGACAAATCATTTAAACTGGCTCTATAAAAAATGGAATTGGTTTCCAGGCCGAGTCGCAATCAAGGATGTCAATAGTCTTCTGATGCTAGAGTGGATTGACAGCCACATGACACAAACGATTGTTATTATTATGCGCCATCCTTGCGCTGTCGCCTCAAGTTGGCTTCGCCTTTGGGGAGGACCTCAGAAGGGACTAGAAACTTTTTTGGATATCCTTCTAAAACAACCCCAACTGATGCAAGATTACTTGTCTCCTTTTGAAGAAGTTATTAAAACCGCTAGCGGGTTTTGGCAAAAAATAGGAGCCTTTTGGGGAGCGATGTATTATGTCGCTCTCGAACAACAAAAAAAGCATCCCAATTGGCTCGTCGTGCAACACGAAGAATTTTGTCAAAATCCAACTCAAGCTTATGGCAAACTCTTTAAACAACTCGACTTACCTTGGAGCGCGCGGACTCATAATTTCCTAGAAATTTCAACGGGTAAAAAAAGCAAAAATCCTTTTGTGACCCAGAGAATCTCTTCCCAGGAGTCAGATAAGTGGAAACAAGAATTGGAACCTTGGCAAATTGAAGAAGTTAAAAAAATTGCCCGTCCCTTTAATATTCAATATTATACTGATTTTTTTGAGTATGACAATAAAGACTGAATAGCCTTTTAAAAGAGAATGTAAAGAGAAATGGAGGAGAGACTGGCTTTATACGAATTATGATTGATTTAACCGTTGCAATTCCAACTTATAATGGTGCATCCCGCTTGCCCGCCGTCTTAGATAAATTGCGATCCCAAGTTGAGATTGAGTCTATTGCTTGGGAGATTTTAATTGTTGACAACAATAGTAAAGATGACACCGCTAAAATCGTTCGAGACTATCAAGCGACATGGCCCGAAGCCTATCCGTTGAAGTATACCTGCGAACGGCAACAAGGAGCCGCTTTTGCGCGCCTAACAGCCGTGCGAGAAGCCAAAGGAGAATGGGTGGGTTTCCTCGACGACGACACCCTTCCTGCGGCAAATTGGGTGGCAGCAGCGGTAAAATTTGGGCAAACCCATCCCCAAGCGGGTGCTTACGGCAGTCAGGTACACGGCGACTACGAAGTGGAACCGCCGCCCGGTTTCGATCGCATCGCTAGCTTTTTTGCGATTACCGAACGGGGAGCCCAGGCTCATCGCTACGAACCTCAAATGAAAATGCTACCTCCCTCGGCAGGATTGGTTGTGCGCAAATCGGCATGGTGCGACAATGTACCCGAACAGCCGTTTTTGAGCGGCAGATCGCACAATTCCACTCTCAATAGCGAAGATTTAGAGGTGGTGATGTATATCCAAAACGCCGGTTGGGAGATTTGGTATAACCCCGAAATGGAATTGTATCATCAAATCAGCCGCGATCGCCTTGCCCCCGATTACTTACTCTATCTCGTGCGCAGTACCGGACTCGCCCGCCATCATATCCGAATGTTACGCCTCAAACCCTGGCAAAGACCAATTTTATTTCCTCTGGGTTTAGCCAAAGATATTCAAAAAGCTTTATTGTATTATCTCAAACATCGCCAACAGCTCAATAGCGATATTGTAGCCGCCTGCGAAATGGAATTTTTGCGCAGTAGCATTGTCAGCCCCTTTTATCTTTGGAAAAAACTATTCATAATGAATAATGAATAAAACCTAAAAATGCTCGACTTCACCCTTGTTATTCCCACTTATAACCGACAACACCTCCTACCCGAACTGCTCGATCGGTTACAGCAGCAAACCGATATAGATTCAATCGCTTGGGAAATCATTATTGTTGATAATAATAGTAAAGATGATACGGCGAATATTATTCGAGACTATCAAAATCGGTGGGATCGACCTTATCCGCTCGAGTATATTTTGGAAATTAAGCAGGGAGCCGCCTTCGCCCGACAGCGAGGGTTAAAAGAAGCTAAAGGCGAGTTTGTTGGATTTTTAGATGACGATAATTTGCCTGCATTAGATTGGGTTTTCCAAGCTCATCAATTTGGCAAAGAATACAAGCAAGCGGGTGCATTTGGCGGTCAAATTCATCCTATTATAGAAGGAGAAATTCCAGATAATTTTGATAAAATCAAAGGCTTTCTAGCGATTAGAGAAGCGGGCGACAAACCCCGACCCTATCAACCCGAAGTTTTGAGTCTTCCGGTAGGAGCAGCGCTGGTTGTGCGCCGTCAAGCTTGGCTCGACTGCGTTCCCCAAAAACTGATGCTGAGTGGGAAAGTTGCCGAATCTATGGTGCAGGGAGATGATTGGGAACCGTTGATGTATCTTTATAAAAATGGGTGGAAAATATGGTATAATCCAAAAATGCACTCCGACCATAAAATTCCAGCTTGGCGTTTGGAACGAGAATACTTACTTTCTCTCATTCAAGGTTCGTGTTTGTCTTTTTTCCCGTTGCGAGCAATTGTAGCAAACAATGGGCAAAAGCTGACTATTTTTACGCGCACTGTCTTGGGAAATTCTTATCGAGCGCTATGGCATTGGTTGAGGTATCGCGATCGGCTGAAAACGGATATTGTTGCGGCTTGTGAATTGCAAATTTATTTAAGTCGAATTGCCAGTCCCTTTTACTATTTAAAAATGAAGATAAAGCCGGGGCAATACTCATGACAGGGGAATTAATTTAGAGCAAGATTTTCTAGATTGTAAGTCCAAAGCAAGACAGTGCGATCGCGATCGCCCCCTCATTCCCGTTTGCTTTAAGTTGCTATAGGGGAAGAGATGCGATCGCGGATATAGGCTTCTATTTCCCTTGCGGCGAGGGGTTTGGAAAACAAGTATCCTTGTCCCCCTTGGCAGGCGAGGCTTTGTAGCAACTTAAGTTGCGTTGGAGTTTCGATGCCTTCTGCGATCGCATCTAATCCCAAATTGCGCGCTAAGGCGACAATAGTACGCACGATTTCCAACCCGTTTTCCTCGCCGTCAATGCGATTGATAAAAGAGCGATCGATCTTGATCGTATCGAAGGGAAAACGATGCAGGTAACTTAAAGAAGAATAACCCGTACCAAAATCGTCGAGAGACAAACCGATTCCCATGTCTTTGAGTTGCGAGAGGGTTTTCGCTGCCGATTCGGGATTTTCGATAATCGCACTTTCGGTGATTTCTAGCTTTAAATATCGAGCCTCTAACTTTGTCTCTTGCAAACTTTGCTCGATCTGCTCGACTAAATTAGGTTGAAGGAACTGACGGCAAGAGAGATTGACGCTGACAAAATAGGGGGAAGAAAATTGAGTTTGCCAAGCTTCAATCTGGCGACAGGCTTCCTGTAAAACCCACCAATCAATGAGAATGACGAGTCCGGTTTCCTCAGCGATGGGGATAAACTCCGCCGGAGAAATCCAACCCCGTTGAGGATGATTCCAGCGGACTAAGGCTTCAAAGCCGACGGTCTCTTGAGTTGCCAAAGAGATGATAGGTTGATAGCTAACGCTTAACTTTCCCCCTTCAATGGCCCGTCGCAGTTCGCTTTCCATTTCAACTAAGGCTAAAACGCGATCGCGCATTTGCGAGTCAAATACTTCATAACATCCCTTCCCCCTCGCCTTAGCGCGGTACATGGCAATATCGGCATCGCGCAAAAGGTCTTCAACACGCTCGTATTCGGCAGAATTCAAAACAATCCCAATACTGGCGCTGGTAAAAACTTCCAGACCGTCGAGATCGATGGGTTCTTGTAGGATTTGTTGAATTTGTTGTGCGATTTCACAAGCATGGTTAGTATCTTGAATATTTTCGAGCAAAATCGCAAATTCATCCCCTCCCAAACGCACAACTGTATCGATGGAGCGCACGGATTTTGTCAGTCGCTCTCCCACAGCAACCAGCAGTTTATCGCCCGTACTGTGTCCTAAAGAATCGTTCACCACTTTGAAGCGATCGAGGTCGAGAAAGAGAACGGCAAACAGATAATTTGGACGGCGCTTGGCGTGTTCGACAGCATCGAGAACTCGCTGCATAAACCAAGTCCGATTGGGGAGATCGGTAAGCGAGTCGTAAAAAGCCTGGTGGTGCAATTTTTGCTCGGTTAATTTACGTTCGGTCACGTCTCGAAACACGACAACTCCTCCCGTTACGCGACCTTTGGCATCAATTGTTGGTGCGGCGCTATCGGCAATGGCGATTTCCGAGCGGTCTTTTTTTACCAGTGAAATGTTGTCGGGCATCCCGACAACTGTTTGCTCGCGCATTGCTTGTACGACGGGACTTTCGTAACAATTTCGCGTCTGTTCGTCTATTAATTCAAAAATTTCGCTAAAGTGTCGCCCGACTGCTTCTTCGAGAGACCATCCCGTGAGTTTCTCGGCGATGGGATTGATAAAGTTAACTTTACCTTCGCGATCGTTGGAAATGACCCCATCGCCGATGCTTCTTAGAACAGTTGCTAGCCACTGCGCGTTTTCTTTTATTTGCCTTTCCATCTGATGCTTATACAGCGCGATTTCAATAGTTGTTCGCAACTCCCGCTCTTCAAAGGGTTTAATAATATAGCCAAAAGGCTGAGCAAGCTTAGCTCGTGCTAAAGTATCCTCGTCTGCGTAGGCTGTCATGAAAACTATCGGAATATCGAATCGCTTTGTGATGATTTGAGCGGCTTCAATTCCATCCATATCTCCCAGCAAGCGAACATCCATTAAAATTAGGTCGGGGTCTATTTTTTCGGCGAGAGTAATTGAGTTCTCTCCCGAATCCGAAGTTTCAGGAACTTCATATCCCAGGTTTTCTAAAGTATCCTGTATGTCCTGAGCAACGATACTTTCATCTTCGACAACTAAAATTTTAGCAACCATGATTTTAGACCTCCACTGCTAATTTTATCCGAGTCAGGGTTAATTTGAAGTGGGTTCCGCAATCCCGTTTAATTTCAAGTTCACCCCGCAGTTGATTGGTTAAGTTTCTGACTAATTTTAATCCGAGACTGTTTGCGGTCAGAGGATCGATTTCCGGGGGTATTCCTTTTCCATTGTCGCCGATCGCTAAAACTAAATTGTTTTCTTCGTTAGAATGGGTTTGTATGCGAATCTTTCCTTTTTTATTTCCGGGAAAAGCATATTTAAGTGAGTTTGATATTAGCTCGTTGACAATTAATCCGCAAGGGATAGCCGTGTCGATATCTAAGAAAAAACAATCGTTGAGTTCAAATATTAATTTAACATTACTTGCTTTAACTATATAAGTTTGGAACAAATTATCGATTAAGTCTCTAATATATTCAGAAAATGAAATTTTCGAGAAATTTTGAGATTGATACAATTTTTCGTGAATCAAAGCCATTGTTCTAATGCGATTTTGGCTATCTTGAAATTTAGAAAGAACGGTTTGATTTTTAATCGAGCGCATTTGAAGATTGAGGAGACTGCAAATGACTTGGAGATTATTTTTAACGCGGTGATGGATTTCTTTAAGCAAAATTTCTTTTTCTTGGAGAGAAACTTGAATATTTCTCTCTGCATTTTTACGCTCGGTAATATCTTCGATAATATAAGAAAATTGGCGATTGCTGTCAGCCATTTCTAGAAGAGGAGAAACGACGATGGAAAAATGCTTAATTTCTTGAGGCGTTTGGTGCAGTTGCTCGAAATAAACAGGTTGGTTTGTGCTTTGGCTTTCTCGGTACCGAGAGAGCAAATTGTCTAAAGTTTCTTGAGAAACTCCCATTTCGCTTGTTCGTTTGTACTTCATCGCTTCGGGCGTGGTTCCGAAAAAATGAGCTGCTGCTGCGTTGTCGGAAATATGGATGATATCGTCGTCGAGGAGTTCGACCACTCCCATCATCATGGGCGCGCTATCGTAGAAGCTACAAAGAATACACTCTCGTTCTTGCAAGGCTTGTTCTGCTAGGACGCGATCGCTCACATCTCGTCCTACACCTTGAATTTCAATTAGGTCCCCTTTTGCGTTAAAAATTCCTCGATTGTTCCACTGTACCCAGCGAGTTTCCCCTCGGACTAGAACCCGATGTTCGACAACACCGACGGGGTTACTCGGGCTGAGGTTGCTAATGCAGCGATCGATGTTTTCTTGGTCGTCTGGAACAATATGAGGCTGATAGCCGCGACCTATGACATTCTCTCGCTCGAGACCGAAATAGCGGCAGAATGCTTCATTGACGAAGGCGAGCGTTCCGTCAGGCAACCAACAAACGATAAGTTCTGTGCGATCCTCAACAATGGAACGATAGCGAGTTTCGCTGTCGAGTAAGGCGGTTTCGATCTTTTGACGTTGGGCGATTTCGTCATTCAAGCTGAGATGAATCGTTTCCATGTGGATGGCTAGCTTGAGGACAGTGTAGAGCGAGAGTGCGGCGGTTACAGCTTTGATCGCGCCGAGTAGCCAGTAATTGGGGTACCACAGCGTCCAAATTTCCATCAGATGGGCTGTGCCGCAGGAAATGATAAATGCGCTAAATAATAGGAATATCCAACAGTAGGCCAGATAATCGAATTTGTGCGCGAAGTCTACTAAAACTAAGGGGATGGCAAAGTAGGCGATCGCGATCGACCCATCGGAAATTGCGTGAAGCGCGACGAGACTGGGTTTCCAAAGGTAGCAAGCACCGTGGGGCATGAAGCTAGCCAATAGTATGGAGTGAAGAGCGAACAGCTCTGAGACTTCTGGAATAAGCATGGTGTAGAGAACCTCAAAAAATTGAGTCGGGGTTTTCTCTTTAATTACAGTCAGAGATTCAACAGTACAAAGAATGTAGAATCAGTATTTATGCTTAACCAGTTTTAAGAAAACGTATATTAAAGTACAACTGAAGTTTATCTATGTGAAGATTAGATGAAAATGAGAAGTTCGTCGGCGATCCAAATCACAGCGGATCCCTAAGCTTGCACTTAAAAAAAAACGACTGGGAAACGAGCGACGACAGGCTTGTAGGGATCGATTCAACTCAACCCGTTTACTTTAGGGCGCGATCGCGTCAAAATTGAAGAACCACTCGTATCTTCCCCGTCGAATTCACAAATTTTTCACAACATTTAGGTCAAACCTATGGCAACCCCGGAAACCCCTTCCACCGCCAAATTCTCCCCCGAACAGTACCAAGTTACACCCGAACGAGCGGCGGAGAAGGTCGAAACGCTGGTGGGTGAAGACAAGCCAGAAAGCGACTTAAATTTAGATTTTCTCTACACCCGAGACATCGAATTTCGTCAAGAAACCATTTATTTTATCGTCGTCGATCGCTTCTGCGACGGCGATCCTGAAAATAATGAAGGTCCCAACCCGGAACTTTACGATCGCGATCGCCAGGACTGGGGAAAATACTGGGGAGGAGACCTCCAAGGCATCATCGATAAGTTAGACTACCTCAAAAACCTGGGCGTAACGGCAATTTGGCTAACTCCATTATTCGAGCAAGTTGAAGCTTTATTTGTCGAACAAGCCGCCATTCACGGCTATTGGACTAAAGACTTCAAACGCCTTAATCCCCGCTTCATCAGCAACGACGAAAACCCCTCACTCAATGCCACCCAAGACACCAAGGATACCCTTTTCGATCGCCTCATCGAAGAGTTGCACCAACGCAACATGAAATTCATCTTGGATATTGTTTGCAACCATAGCAACCCCGATTTTAGCGGCAAAAAAGGCGAACTTTACGACGATGGCGTAAAAATTGCCGATTTCAACAACGATAAGGACAATTGGTATCACCATTACGGCGAAGTGACCAACTGGGAAGACAACTGGCAGGTGCAAAACTGCGAACTTTCGGGCTTAGCCACGTTTAACGAAAATAATACCGAGTATCGCAACTATATTAAATCTGCCATTAAGCAATGGTTAGACCGAGGCGTAGATGCGTTGCGCGTGGATACCGTCAAACATATGCCCATTTGGTTTTGGCAAGAATTCAACGCAGACATCCAAACCCATCGCCCCGATGTGTTCACCTTTGGGGAATGGATTTACAGCAGTCCCGAAGACGAGCGATCGGTGGAATTTGCCAACGAGTCGGGGATGACGATTCTCGATTTTGGTTTGGCAATGGCCATCCGTCAAGCGTTGGGAACCTGGGAGGAAGGGGGGTTTCATCTAATCCAAGATGTATTGAATCTCGATTATCGTTATTGTGGCGCGACGGAGTTGATTACCTTTATCGACAACCACGATATGCACCGCTTTCAAACCCTCAACCCCGATCCAGAAGCGTTGCGCATGGCGGTAGTTTTAATTATGACTTCTCGCGGTATTCCCTGTTTGTATTATGGAACCGAGCAATATTTGCACGACAATACTAACGGCGACGATAATCCCTATGGCAATAACGATCCCTACAACCGTCCGATGATGGAAAGTTGGGACGACGAAACGCAGATTTATCGCGACGTGCGCTTGCTGTCGGGGTTGCGGCGATTGAATCCTGCGGTATCGATGGGCAGTCAGTGGCAAAAGTATTTGACTGCTGATGTTTATTGTTACGTCCGTCGCTATCGAGATTCGCTGTTGTTTGTGGCGATGAATCGGGGCGAGGCGGTGACGTTGGAGGAAGTGGATGCGGAACTTCCCGATGGAGAACATACTTGCATTTTAACGCGGGAGAAGTACGAGGTTCGAGATGGATTGTTGCGGGATTTGCATTTGGAGTCCAAGGAGATTCTCGTTTTCAGTCATGTTGGGGAACGAATTAAGGGACAAACGTTGGTGCGGGTGCAGTTGAATGGCGTTGATACGCAACCTGGGGAAATTATTGTGGTGACGGGAGATTGCCCGGAGTTGGGGAATTGGGATATTGGGAAAGCGTATTGTTTGGAGTATATTAATCGGAATACTTGGTTTGGGGAGATTCCCTTTGACGAAAGTGCGGGAAAGGCGATCGCGTATAAGTATGCGACGTTGCGCGAGGGACAGTCGCCTTTGCGGGAGAATTTGGTGTGTCGCCGCTGGGTTTTAGCCAACGAGGGAATGGTAAAATGGCGCGATCGCTGGGCTTCGGGACGGGAGTCGTGAGGGGTACAATTGGCTGCTGCGGTGCGCCCGACTACTTAGCAATTCGAGCGCGCGATCGATACAAATAACAATCCGCGAGTGGTCAATTGTTAACAGATGCTTAAATCTAGGGTGGTGGATATTGTAGTCATCTATGCTGACTTCTTGACTCGCGCCGAACGCAAACGCAGTAAGGATAGGAATTCTGCTAGTTCGACCAGTCCTTCTGCTTCCTGTCGTTCCATCGGAGACAGGCTATAGCCTTCGTCTTGACGATCTAACAACAGTTGTAAGCGCGCTTGTACCGCTTGGGGAAGTTGGAATTGAGTAAGTTCGATAGGAATCTCGATAATTTCTGGCATAGAATAGGTCGTGGGAGTGGGAACTTAATTGTAACTGAATGGCACTCTCTATTAGCGTTAAAATCAGTCGCTAAAATCAATTTCATCTGTGGGAACCGGTGGGAACCGGTGGGGGCTACAAATTGAACGTCCCTACTCGCGGTGGATTTGAATTCTGGGCTATTTATCGTTTACGTTTCATTTGAAAACGCTATATATCACTTGAATTCACAAAAAAGCGAACTGTCAAGCTATTAATTTTCTCAAGATTTAACTTTTTGCGTTATGTAATTAGATAAAAGCTGTTCGTCGGACTTAGCTTGGTGTATAGTATACAGCGTTACTGCGGTGCGAACAAGCAACGTTGGCGCAAACTTCTCGTACAGGGGGGTCATAGAAGTCGCTAGAAATACTGACATAATTCCAATTGTTTTCCAGAGGGCGGCTGAGTTTTTACGCTTGATGTCAGTTATCAACGTCGCTAGCCACAATTGCTCTAGTTTTTGGCATTTAGATTGAGCGTTATTCATTGTTTTACAAAATAAGTTAAAGGTTTACAATAAGCTGTACCAGAATAGAATCAGAGAGTTCGAGCTCCCATTGCACTATTTTATAACAAACTTCTGTTTGCCCGTCAATCCTGACATAGCATTTTCATTGAGGTTATAAAACCGGAGCTTATAAGCAAACTTACTGATTTATCAAATAGGAACATTTCGTAAAACATCCGTACAGAATTTAAGCGACTTTGAAAAGCGATTGAACTCAGTAATATCCTCCACCTGTTTGCACTGGGGTACGAAAATGCTATGGCTCTGCGATCGCGCTCTTGTTTGAACAACTGAGAAGAATTAATAATATTTAATAAGCTTTATGGAGTAGTTAAACCTTCAAAGCTTTGTCGCAGGGGAATGGTCAAAATAAACTCCGTCCCTTGACCGAGTTGAGAGCGACATTCCAAACTTCCACGATGGCGTTCTACAATAATTTGGTGGCTAATAGATAAACCCAAACCCGTCCCTTTTCCGACAGGTTTTGTCGTAAAAAAGGGCTTAAATAAACTTTGTCTAACTTCTTCCGCCATTCCCGCTCCATTATCGGCAATACAAATCGCGATCGCGTCGCCACAGTCTTCCGAGCGAACGAGCTTTGTTTTAATCCAAATCGTGGGTTTAGAAGGTCGAACAATACAGTTTCCGACATTGAAATTATTTTTCTCGTCTTTCTCTTCTTTTGGGTGCGAGTTCGACTCTTCGAGAGCATCAATAGCGTTACTCACAATATTCATTAACGCCTGACTGAGCTGACCGGAATAGCACTCTACTGGCGGAATGCGATCGAATTCTTCAATCAGTTCAATTCCCCTATCTTGACAGCCGTGTTTAAAGCGGTAGCGCAGCACAATTAGCGTTGTTTGAATGCACTCGTGAAGGTTGATAATTTGTGGTTTTCCCTCATCCGCGCGCGAAAAGTTACGCAAACTGAGAACAATATCTTGAATTCGCTTGACTCCCATTTTCATAGAGTTAACTAACTTCGGCAAATCCTCACCAATAAACTCCAACTCAATATCTCCAGAAAGTTGTTGAATCTCGCGAGTTGGTTCGGGATAAGATTGCTCGTAAAGCTTGAGGAGATTTAACAAATCAGAAACATAAGTCTCAGCATAGTCTAAATTTCCGCCAATAAAGCCCAAAGGATTATTGATTTCATGAGCAACCCCAGCGACTAATTGACCTAATTCTGATAGCTTCTCGGCTTGAATAAGTTGAACTTGTGTATTTTGAAGTTCCGCAAGAGTTTGGCTGAGTTCTTGACTCCTTGTCTGGGCCACAGCCATTGCCGTACAAGTTTCTTGATAAAGTTTGGCTTGATAAAGATCGATGGCCAATTCTTCTTCTTCTTGCTCTTTTTGATATTGGGTGACAACAGCATCTAAAGTATCGAGCAAGTCACTTTCCGAGGCGACTATGAGGTGTTGTAAATTAGGATTGTTGAGCTTGAGATTTTCTTCAACCGCTCCAGCGATCGCGCGCCCTGCTCCAATAAAATCTGTTATTTTCCGATCTAAACAGTAGGGCGAATGAAAATAAATTTTTTCAACAGCAGACGAATGGGTTTCAGGTAAACTAAGTTGGGAGTCTCCTGCAAGCAATCCGCGATGAGACTTCTCCATCAGCTCGACGACACTTAGAAGTTTTGCACGCAATCTTGTCCGCTCTTGAGTTTCTTGAAAAGCGACTAATCGAAGTGCGTACAACGCTGCCCGCTGACAAAGCATTCGCTGTCGCCCGCTAATATTAATAACCGCAGCGCTAACTTCTCTAACAGCTATAAGTCGCTCGACATCAAAATAATCTTTCAAAGCTATATATAATAATAGATGCAGTTGGACTTTGGGCGAAATCGACTGAGACGTAGTGGCTTTATACGCCGTTCGTTCTGAAGTGCGAGCAATCACGAGCGAAACCTCCGCATTAAAATAACTTTGTCCCCCTTGTTTGCAATGGAGCCGAAGCGCGCATCCCTGGTTCAGTCGTCGCTCGCGAGCGATTTCTCAACCCTCAAGGTAGCATTCACTTGCACTCGAGAAGTGTTTTTCTCGCAAATAACACCTAATCTTAAACTTGGTTTCTGTCAACGGCTGTTACTTTTAATACAAAACACTCTCGAAGGCACAAACTTTCCGCGATCGCACTTACAAAATGTTATTTTCGCGCCGTAACCAATACCAACTCAGGAAAAATAACCCCGAATTCTGACGGAATTGAGACCCCCTCAATCATTCATCGGTCTTTTGGCGTTCTCCAAGAATGCCCATCAACATGGAATAATCTGAAGTATGGAAATTTAAATTGCTCCAAAGTTCAGATGCAACAGCCCACCGCGCTCCGTACCGTACCAGTCAACCTTAAACCCTCTCTTGCGCCGCTCTCGGAAAATAACCGTCTTCGTCTGTTTTCCGGTTCGGCCAATCCCCTTCTCGCGCGAGAAGTCGCTCGCTACCTCGGCATGGACTTAGGTCCGATGATCCGCAAAAGCTTTGCCGACGGCGAATTGTACATTCAAATTCAAGAGTCGATCCGAGGGTGCGATGTCTATCTCATTCAACCCTGCTGCCATCCGGTGAACGATAACCTGATGGAACTCTTGATTATGATCGATGCCTGCCGTCGAGCCTCCGCGCGCCAAATTACCGCCGTTATCCCCTACTATTGCTACGCCAGGGCCGACCGCAAAACAGCGGGACGCGAATCGATTACAGCTAAGTTGGTAGCCAACTTGATGACGGAGGCAGGGGCAAATCGCATCGTGGCTATGGATTTGCATTCAGCGCAAATTCAAGGCTATTTCGACATTCCCTTCGACCATGTTTACGGTTCTCCGGCGATTCTCGACTATTTGCTTAGCAAAAATTTACCCGATTTAGTGGTTGTTTCC
Organism: Cyanobacteriota bacterium; assembly: GCA_034189065.1. Taxonomy (GTDB): domain Bacteria; phylum Cyanobacteriota; class Cyanobacteriia; order Cyanobacteriales; family Spirulinaceae; genus FACHB-1406. The sequence goes on along the minus strand of JAXHVQ010000030.1, from coordinate 1,519 downwards.
CCCGATGTTGGGGGGGTAGCCAGAGCGAGAGCCTTTGCGAAAAAACTCAATGACGCACCGCTTGCCATCGTTGACAAGCGCCGTCAAACGCATAATGTTGCCGAAGTTCTTAATATTATTGGCGATGTTGCCGGGAAAACAGCCGTCTTAGTCGATGATATGATCGATACAGCCGGTACGATTACCGAAGGGGCTCGTCTTTTGCGCGATCGCGGCGCAAGTCGAGTGTTTGCTTGTGCGACTCATGCCGTATTTTCCCCTCCCGCAATCGAACGCCTTTCAAGTGGGGTTCTCGAAGAAGTCATTGTCACCAACACCATTCCCGTAGCCGAGTCCAACGAGTTCGAGCAGTTGAAAGTTCTTTCTGTCGCCAACTTAATCGGCGAAACCATCTGGCGCATCCACGAAGATAGTTCGGTCAGCAGTATGTTTCGTTAAGCGAGGAATCGTTGAGGCGCAGTTTGGGTTGCTAAAGCTAGAGCGAGTGCCTCTACGCTCCCCTTTATCGGCAATTGCTGGAAGAGTGGTGGAGTAATTTTACGGAAATTACCCCGAAATTTGCCCGGGATGGCTATGATAAGCGTAGAAGAAGACGATTAAACTGCTCGATCTAGGAGGCACGTGCGCGTGGTAAAAGTAAATGTGCATCAGCTCTCCCGCATCGTAGAGCTCTCGGAATTTGTGAAGGTTCGCACCACCATTGCGGAAGCAAATTGGCCCGCTCTGCGCTCGGGATTTGCGGGATATCCCTTAAATCCGCGTTGGAATGCGTCTAAAGCGATCGCCTGGAAAACAGGACGACAGTGGAAGCTGGCGCTCGAAAATGGGACAATGGCGGTGCGATCGCAAGATGGAATGTTAGTTCCAACTTCAGGCGATCGCATCGGACGCGATCGCCGCTCCACCAACTCGACTGCTGAGGAACCTCCCTCATCTCCTCAACGATTTAACTGCATTCAATCGCTTTCTCGCTATTGCTTAAATACCCCGCGAAGGGTTGCTAATCTCCCGAGCGAATAAAGCCTTGTCTCATTTGTTCTACTGCCTCAAAACGCCGACTCGGTCGTTAAACGATAAATTTCCTGCCAAGAGGGAGGTTGTTAGTCGGGGTTGAAGGTTCGCTCAATGTATCCCACGAGATTCGACAAAATTTCGCTTCCTCTTTCTTTTTTGAGAAATGCAGCCAATTGTTATTCCCAGTCTTGGGAATAATCTCGAATAATGGGGTGTTTAACCGTTACGGGTCGAAACTCCCCTCGTTCGGGAGCGACAGCGAAATCGAGACTCGAGGCGGCTCTCGAATCCTTCAAACCTTCACTAACATTTTAGGCCCATTGCCCGGAAGTTTTAGTTCAATCGGCTACAAATTTCCGTCGTAAGATAGATGCCAAACTTTTTCAGCGCGCGCACCACTCTATCCATTATCTAATACCAATTCTATAAATTCTGACGACACATTAATTGCGTCCCCCCATCTCCCCGTCCCCCCATCTCCCCATCCCCCCATCCCCCCATCCCC
>JAXHVQ010000003.1:96494-109834 GCA_034189065.1 Cyanobacteriota bacterium | reverse complement strand
CGCTCCCCCTCAAACCCAAATCACAATGTTTTATGCAGAAAAGCTTACTCCCTAACTGGCAAACCTTATCGCTAAAGCAGCAAGTCGCCCAAATGGTCGTTGTCCGCGCGTCCGGGCATCTGTTCGACTCCCAAATCCGCTATCCCCAGTGGGAACCGCCCAACGCAACGTTGCAACGCTGGCTCGCTGATTTACAGGTCGGCGGCGTTATTGTATTGGGGGGAAGTGGGGCAGAGTTGAAAGAGCGATCGCGCCAACTTCAAAATTGGGCTAAGATTCCCTTGCTAATCGCTGCCGATATTGAAGAAGGAACCGGACAGCGGTTCGACGGAGCGACGTGGTTTCCGCCGCCAATGGCCCTCAGCGCTATTGAAAACCGCGATCGCGCCGTGGCGTTAGCCGAACAAATGGGAACCATAACCGCCCGAGAAGCCCTCGCCCTGGGCATCAATTGGATTCTCGCCCCCGTTGTCGATGTTAATAACAATTGCGATAATCCCGTCATCAACGTTCGCGCTTTTGGGGAAACGGCAGCAACGGTGAGTCAACTGACAACTGCCTTTATTCGCGGCGCGCAGCATTACCCCGCCTTAACGACGGCAAAGCATTTTCCCGGACACGGCGATACGGCGACGGATTCTCATTTAGAATTGCCCGCCATCCCTCACCCAGAGGCGCGCCTATTTGAAGTTGAATTGCCTCCTTTTCAGAGCGCGATCGCGGCCGGAGTCGATAGCGTGATGAGCGCCCACCTTCTCATCCCCGCTTGGGATGAAAAACGACCGGCTACCCTCTCGCCCGACATTTTAACGGGTCAATTGCGACAAAAATTGGGTTATGAGGGATTAATTGTCACCGATGCTCTCGTTATGGGCGGCGTTGCCAATTTTACGGACTTTCGCCAAGTCTGTGTCATGGCGGTAGAGGCGGGTGCCGATATTTTATTAATGCCTCAAGACCCAGAGGCGGCAATTGAAGCGGTGTACGAAGCTGTCGGAGAAGGACGCATTGAGCGCGCGAGAATTGAAGCGTCTCTACAACGGATTTGGAAAGCGAAGGAAAAAACGCTAACCTTTAGGGAATCTTTATCCATCGAGGCGATCGCGCAACCCGAAGCGAGAGAAACGGCGCTGGAAATCGTCCGCGCTTCGTTGAAATCGGGCGGCCCTCTTCCCCTCGTCCGAGCAACCCAGGGCGCGCTCAATTTGATCGTCGCAGACGACCTCCTCAACTGCAACTTCCTCGGTACCCATACGCCAGCAGTCGCCGTTCCTAAGCAGTTGGGCTACGAATTGCGCCTCATAGACCAGCAAGGATGGATTGATTGGGATTCAGTGCCGCCAGGAACCCTCGTTCAAATCTTTAGTCGCGGCAATCCTTTTCGAGGCAGCATTGGACTGAGGGACTCAATCCAAGAAGGAATTAAGAATTTATTAAGAACAGCGAAAATCGGCGGTTTAGCCATTTACGGTAATCCTTATGTATGGCAATGGCTTCGTCCTTATCTCCCCACCCATCTCCCTTGGAGCTTTTCCTACGGACAGATGCCCCTGGCTCAAGAAGCGGTCAGTCAAGTTTTGCTCGATGTTCGCGGCGATCGCGTCGCCTCGGGCGCGTTTATATAAATTCTGTTAATCATTTCAATTGCGCTGCTTTAAATGTTGGGCGATCGGCTGCGCGGTCAGGCAGACTCAATAACAAAAACTTTTCGGTCGGGCTGAAAATTGGCAAAATTTAGATTGTATTTCCCAGTTAGAGCTTTTATAATTCTTATCTGGGGAGATTATTAATCTGTAGCTTTCTATACTGAAGAGAATAGCTTGTCCCGCTAAAGGCTTGTTTATTTTGCCAAACTGTACACTATCAAAACCCAGACCAAAATCATGAGTACCATCACAATGTCTACAGCTCCTTCTGCACCTTATACCCTCGACCTCATTCGCGATGAAGCTCGTCAACTGGTCGAAACAGGAACAATTGGTCGCCAGCAGCCGATTTACGTCCTTTGTCAATATATTCCCGCCCGGGAGTGGGTGTGCGTTGAAGTCGAGCTCGAACAAGGAGATTACCTGCTTCGCGATCGCATCGGAGATTTGATTGGTTGCGAAGAATGGGATAATGACTAGCTTGTGACGCGCATCCGAGCAATGGAGGGTTAAATCAGAATTGTGTTCCTTAGATAAATTTAAGTTGGATTTTAATCGAAATTCCGCACGACAAAACAATATTGTGCTCCCCCTTAAAAAGTGCTGCCCTCTGGTAAATAATACTCAAGGTAGCACCTTTTAATCGTGAAATACTTAAGGGTTTGCAACAAATCATCGGTTACCGAGACAAAATTTTCCTAAAATTTGGATGAATAGACTGCTTGGGTGAAGTCGGGCAGTGGGCAGTGGGCAGTAGGCAATCGGTAGAGATTTTGTCGCTTTTATGTCAACATTAGATTGATTTTTCAATTACGCAAGAGGTCTAATAAAAACCCAAGCTGACTCTTAGCCAACGCGCTCGAAGTATTCATTCAAATCTTCAACCAAACGGGTCAGTTCGGCTTCCGCTGTTAGCCGAATGCGTTCGTCGCGCAGCGTCACCAAGACCTTCGCTGCAAAGGGACTGGGATAAATATTAGGATTGCAGAAAATTTCTAGAAAAACCTCGCCTGTAGAGCGATATTCTAGTGGCGGCTTGGGTTGGGGACGACTCCCTCCCGGCGCTTTCTGCATTGCGTTACTTTTGAGCGTTTGCATTAGCGCGCCAATCTCTTGATGCAGTTGCTTCGCTGACTCGGGCGCGAAGTTAAACGAAACCGAACCTTCTAGTAAGTTGAGCGTGAGTTTGTCGTTCGTCATTTGTCGTTCGTCATTAGTCCTTCGTCATTGGTCCTTCGTCATTCAACTAAAACCTAAAACCTAAAACCTAAAACCTAAAACCTAATTTGTCCATCTACACGAGAGCTACAGACGGTTCGCTCTGCCAGCGTTCCACCGCATTCCCGAAAACAGCGAGTTCCTTCATCAATTGGTCGAAACGGTCGGGTGTAAGGGATTGGGGGCCGTCGGAGAGAGCCTTGGCAGGGTTGGGGTGGACTTCAATCATTAATGAGTCGGTTCCCGCTGCGATCGCGGCCTTGGCCATTGCCGGTACGTATTCCCACTTTCCGGTGCCGTGACTGGGGTCGATGGCGATGGGTAGGTGGGTTAATCTGCGCAATACCGGAATTGCTGCCAAGTCTAGCGTATTGCGGGCATAAGCGCGATCGAATGTCCGCAAGCCGCGCTCGCACATAATCACATTTGGGTTGCCCGCCGCCAAAACATACTCCGCCGCCATCAACCACTCGTCAATTGTTGCCGACATCCCTCGCTTCAAAAAGACCGGCTTATCTTGCGCCCCTACTTTTTTCAGCAGCGCAAAATTCTGCATATTTCTCGCCCCAATCTGAACGATATCAGCGATTTCCGCAACTTTATCCAAGTCCGCCGTATCCATCACTTCCGTGATAATCCCTAAGCCCGACGCATCTCGCGCCGCAGCCAAAAGATTCAACGCACTTTCGCCGTGACCTTGGAACGCATAGGGAGACGTTCTAGGCTTGTAAGCGCCGCCGCGTAGGAATTTCGCCCCCGCCGCCTTCACTCGCTTCGCCGTTTCGACAATCATCTCCTCATTTTCCACCGAACAAGGGCCGGCAATAACAACGATGGGATGCTGTTCGCCGAAAACCACCTTTCCTCCCGGCGTATCGACCTCAATCTCGCTCGGTTCCCCGTGGCGAAACTCGCGGCTGGCGCGCTTATAAGGACGTTCCACCCGCAGCACTTGCTCGATCCAAGGACTAATTTCTTGAATTTGTTGTTCGTCAAGAGCGGCTGTTTCGCCGACTAAACCGATGACGACCTTGTGTTTTCCAACAATTTTCTCCGGCGATAGCCCCCAATTTTCAAATTCCTCATTCAGACGAGCAATTTCTTCCTCTGGCGAGCCAACTTTCATTACAACGATCATTTCAGCGTTCCTTGGTTAGCGATTTACTTTAAGTGGGTCAATTCCTCAAAAAATCCATCGTCTCGGGGTCCGCAGCCCCCCCTTATTAAGAGCCTTTCTCCCCTGCCTCTTGGCGTGCCGAACGCCAAGCTTCCGTCATGCGTCCTAAATTCAGCTTAAACTCTTGTAACCCCCACCAACTCCCCAAGCGGGATTCGTCCCAGGAGGTTGAAAGAACCCCGTAGCTGAGTCCGAGAACGCCCAAGCCGAATAAACCCGCACTCGTAAAGAGAACGGCGACTGTGGGTACCTTAAACCATTCTTGGCGTACAATCCAGTAGAAGACTACAAAACTTGATATTCCCAAACTGGTAGGAATTCCCGAAAACAATGCCATTCTGCGGATCATGCGGCGGCTAACCGCATCGGGAATGGCCGAAAGACCCTCCTCGCTTTTGGGAGAGGGTTTTTCTGCCGTTCGGCGCTCGTCGGGTTGAGGAGAAACTGGTGCGGATTTGGGCTGCTTTTTCCGCTTTTGACGGGGTTCAAAGGGAAGGGGATTGCGTTTTTCTTCAGAAGACATTTGGTGCAAGGGAAGGTAAGTTTAGCCGCGAATGCCGAGACGCTTAATGAGTTGCTGATAGCGCTCGAAATCGGTTTGCTGAATGTAACCCAACAGGCGTTTGCGCCGACCGATGAGTTTGAGCAATCCTCGCCGCGAAGCGTGATCCTTTTTATTGGCTTTGAGGTGGGTCGTCAGTTGGTTGATGCGAGTTGTGAGCATCGCAATTTGTACGTCCGACGAGCCGGTGTCGGTTTCGTGAACTTGGTACTCTGAGATGAGTTCTTGTTTGCGTTCTTGGGTCAGACTCATGGTCTTGTGAGGGGATAGCTCCGTAAAAGACAACAGTCTTTAATTGTATCTCAGGTTTGTTCTTTCTCTCTCGAGCCATTACGCGAAATCGATGGCAAAATTCCAATTTCGACTGAAACTCCCACTCTGGGTCGAGACGGGGTTGTACTGACGGCTTTTTCACGTCAGACTATTTTTTTATCTTTTGCCAAATAATCTTCTAATTCGTGCTTAACGCGATCGTAAAGTTGGGTCTGCTCTCCTTTGAAACCGATCAAACTGTACAGGCGAACCAAACTGTCTTCGCGTCCTTTGAGGGGGTGTTCTCCCAAGTCAATGACTTCCACTTCGTCTTTAACCCATTGATAGACCGAATCCGTAATCAAAATATCGGTTTCAAAGTTTTTGGTGACACTTTCTACGCGACTCGCGACGTTGACTGCATCGCCGAGGACTGCGTATTCTCGCCGTCGCCAAGAGCCAATATCCCCTGCGACAACTTCCCCATAGTTAATGCCAATGCCATTGAAAAAGGGAATGCGACCTTCGATGCGCCATTGTTTGCGCAGTTGGTCTAACTCGCGGCGCATGGTTAAGGCGGCGCGGACGGCATTGAGAGCATCTTCTTTGGCTCCCTGGGACACGGGAAAGCCGAATTCCGCCATGACTGCATCGCCGATAAATTTGTCGAGGGTTCCGCTCGAACCGACGATTGCTTCGACCATTGCGTGAAAATAGGTATTGAGTTGAACCATCAACTCTTCGGGTTGCATTTTGAGCGAAAGTGTGGTAAAGCCCCGAATGTCTGAAAATAAGATGGCGACTTTGAGTCGGTGGCCTTGGAGCATGGAGTAAAAGTCGTCGGGTTGTTTGAGAATTTCTTTGACAACGGGTTCGGCGACGTAGCGCTCTAAGGTGTGACGGAGACGGCTTTTGTCGAGGTGGTCTTTCACCGCGCCGATCGCAAAGTCAGAAAAGCCAACCAGCGCGATCGCGATCGCGGGAACCATTGCCGGAAACACGACCTGGGCTAGGGTAAAAAACGTATAGGCGCAGGTTAGCCAAAGGACGGCGAAACCCAACCCATAAAACAGTCTGCGCGTCGGTTTTTGAACCCACCGCAGTCCGAAGGCGATCGCTCCCACTGCGATCGCCACAAACAGCCCTCGCCACTGGAGTTGGGGGAAAACCCGAGCAATGGCGCGGTCGTTCAGGAGTGTTGCAATGGCGTTGGCATGAATTTCCACTCCCGGCATTTCTGGGTCAAAGGGCGTGGGGCGGTCGTCGGAAAAATCAGCCAGCGAGGTCACGCCAATCAAAACAATCTTATCTTTAAACGTTTCGGAGCGTTGGTAGTTCTCCCACCAGTCCGAAGCAAGGAGTTGCCAAAACGGAATTGTTTCAAAGGTTCCTCCCTCGCCGTAAAAAAAGATTCCCTCGCCTTTCGGCGGCGGATAGTTGGCACCAGCCGCCTGTAGCGTCGCCTCTGCCAACGAAGGAAGCGCTTCGTGTCCGAAGGGTTGTAAAACTTGCTCGCTATAGACCTGTCCGAGGCGGCGAACGCGCCCATCTGCCTCCAGAGAGGGGAAGTTCACTAAACCCAACGGCGCGCCGGTTTGCGCCAACGTCTCAATGGGGTCAAACCGCTCGAAGCTGACTCCTTGGGGCGCGTCGTTCAATGAATACATCGACGCTAAAACAACTTGAGAGGCTCGTCGTTGGACGACTTTTGCCAAACGGAGATCGTCGGACTCGCCGTGGCCCGAAGGCAGATCGAAGAGGATATCGAGGGCCACAACCTTCGCTCCCGCACCAACTAAGCGCTCGATCGCAATCCCATAAACTGTCCGTTGCCAAGGCCAAGATTCAATCAGTTTCATCGTTGCTGCATCTCGGACGGCATCCGGATTGCTCGATGGCGTTGGCGTTAAATACTTTTGGGCTGCCGCGAGGGAGGGATCGTCGATGGCGACGATGATAATTTCCTCGGGCGGGGAAACCGGGCCGCGCAGCCTGAAAAAGAGGGTTTGGGTCTGCCAGTCGAGCCACTGGACGGGGAAGACATCTAATCCAGTCGCGATCGCCCCCGAAAACGCCCAAAATCCTGCTACGATCGTACTGAGGCGACTTGTCTCTAACAGGCTGGTCCAAATCGATCGTTTTCGTTTCTTCTGTGGAGATTGCAATTGGCGATTCATTTATAGTCTTTCTTAATTTAATCTTAAGTTAATCCATCTTAGGCCTCGCAGTGGGGAACTCGCGTTTGAGACCTTCTGTCCCTTGGCGTTCTCCCTTAGTGTCAGTTTATCAGTGTCAGTTTAAGAGTAAAGTTACTTCCGCACGCTATGAAAAAGTTTATCGCGATCGCGATCGGGCCGATCTTGCAACCGCTTCGAGGTCAACCGTCCTGAATGTGGGGTCAGCCCCCTCGTCTGGAAAATTACTCTCTCCTTCGCTTTTTTTCCAGAACTAACCCACTATAATTTAAGTGTTTATGCTGAAATATCGTGGCTTAGCAATTTGGCGGAGAGCAAGAATTGCTAAAATACTGGACTGCAACTAAATTGCTAATTTTCTTAGGTAAGGTATTCATAATTTATGCACTTTACGAAGGATCGTCTTTCTGTCTTTGTAGACGGAAACAATATGTTTTATGCCCAGCAAAAAAATGGCTGGTTTTTCGATCCCCGGCGCGTTTTGGAGTATTTTAAAAGCGAACCCTCCGTGACTCTAGTGAACGCCTTTTGGTACACGGGTTTAAAAGACCCCCAAGATCAGCGTGGATTTCGAGATGCTTTAATCAGTTTGGGTTATACCGTTCGCTATAAAATTCTTAAAGAATATTATGATGATAATTCCGGTCGCTATTCCCAAAAAGCCAATCTCGATATTGAAATTGTTGTCGATATGTTTAATACGTGCGAGCAATATAATAGAGTCGTTCTATTTAGCGGCGATGGGGATTTTGAAAGGGCAATCGAGTTGTTGCGATCGAAGAATACCCACATTACGGTCGTCTCAACTGAAGGGATGATCGCTCGGGAACTGCGCAATGCAACTGACTGTTACATCGACCTCAACGAGATTCGTCCCCATATCGAAAAGCTCGATTTTTAAACTCGCTCTTCGCTTTACGAAATCTTCATAAACGCGGATTGATTTTTGAATGCCTCCGAACTGGGGTTCGGGGGCATTCGCGCGGCATTCCTCGCCTTTTTCCTCCTTCGCTCATCTGATTTTGGGAGAAAGAACCTGACTTTGGCAGATAAAATATGATATTCTTAAGTAAATCTTCTGAAGCACCTAAAAGAAATAAAGCCTTTTAACTCGCGTGTTTCGACTGAACTCAAGGAAAGGACGCAAAGAGTTAATGGGCAGAGGTCAACTCGCAGAAGATGGGTCAAAACTTTAGGAGATTCGGAGGTCAACCTTTCCCAAATTCGCAATTTCAATCTCAGAATCAGCCCGGTGCGAGGGTCTTCTTTACACCCGACAAACTGAAGCACCTAAACCGTATAACGCCCTCTATAGAAGCAATCTTCCAGCTTTACAACCATCAGGAGCATCTTCATTGTATGAGATTAGTCAGCGCGCCCAACAGTGGCAGTAATCGAGATCAATCGATCGCAAGATTATTCGCGCACTTAGCCGCTGACAATAACCTTAAGCTCAGAGAAAGTCGCCCGCTATAATCCAATCCATGATGAAAGCCATTTCCGTCTCGACTGGCAACGCGCAATTGCTAAGCGACCTCAACGACAGCTCGCCCCGCGATTTCCGACCGTTGTCCCCACTAGACGACCTTCATACTACCCTAATCCGCTACGGTCAGCAACACTTTACAGGACGGCTAGACCTCGAAATCAGCTCCGGTCAACAATGGTCTTTATACTTAAGTCTGGGTCGGTTAATTTGGGCCTTCGGCGGCGAGCACCCCACCCGGCGTTGGCGCAGACAAATATCGGCAGCAGTAGCGGGAATTTCGCAGCAAGCGCTAACAGCAGTGGAAAGAACCGCTCGTTTTGAATGCTGGGATTACCATTTGCTGGCGGTTTGCGTTTACCAAAAATTGATTCCGACCTCCTACGCCGTTACTTTCATTCGCAACACAGTAACGGAAGTTTTATTTGATATCGTACAAGCGATTGACTTCGAGGCGATCGCGCGCTCGGCCTTTCAGACAACAGAAAGCCTCCTCCACAACCCCATCTGCGTCAAAGCGCATCCTGGAGTTCGTCCTTCCACCTCAAAAATTGGCATTCTCCCCCGTCCGTGGACCGTCGAAATTGACCTCGCCTGGAATGCTAGCCAGCACCAATGGAACTCGTGGTCGAAATTAGGGTTGGGAAACTATTCCCCCAATCTCGCCCCCATTCTTGTCGAACCGGAAAAGGTGAAACAGCAAATGTCGGGCGATGCCTATGCCCATTTTGCCGCCCTCATTAACGGCAAGCGAACCCTACGGGATCTAGCGGCCCTCATGCAGTACGATCTTTTGAGTTTAGCTCGACTGCTCCTGCCCCACCTCCAACAACGAACAATTGTCCTGGTGGAAATCCCAGACATTTCCCTGTTGTCCATTTTTCAAGTTCCCTCCCCCCCCGCGACGCAGCCGCCTCCTTGCTCCCTGTCGCCTAGTGGAGCGCGACCGCTCGTTGCCTGCATCGACGATTGTTCCCGCATTTGCGACGCAATTGACAGCACGCTTAGCGCAGCAGGTTACGAAGTTTGCTGCATCCAAGATGCAATTCAAGCGGTTCCCATCTTGCTCGAACGCAAACCGGACTATATTCTCCTCGATCTCACCATGCCCATTGTCAACGGCTACGAAATTTGCAGCCAAATTCGCCGCGCGGCTGTCCTCAAAGATATACCCGTGATTATTTTGACCGGACACGACGGTTTGCTCGATCGCGTTCGCGCTAAAGTTGTGGGTGCAACTGATTTTCTCAGCAAGCCTATTGAAAGACAGAAGATCTTGCGATCGCTCCAGAAGCACGGGCAGCAATTAAAAATTAAAAATTAAAAATTAAAAATTTGGAGAGTGGGTATAAATTGGCGTGTCGATCCAGTTGAGTTTAAAGTAGAATTTAGAGATTGCACTACAACGATTGAATGAATCAATGAACGTCCAACCCGATCGCATCATCATCTTTGATACAACGCTACGAGATGGCGAACAATCGCCCGGTGCTACGCTGAATGTTGATGAAAAGCTGTCGATCGCGCGCTCTCTAGCTCGACTGGGGGTGGATGTCATTGAAGCGGGTTTCCCCTACACGAGCCCTGGAGATTTCGAGGCGGTGCAGAAAATTGCCGAGGCGGTTGGAACGGAAGAAGGGCCGACCATTTGCGGCCTTGCGCGCGCGAGAAAAGAAGATATTCAACGGGCGGGAGAAGCCCTCAAACCTGCTTGCAAGGGACGCATTCATACCTTTATCGCCACATCCGATATTCACCTCCAATATAAACTGAAGCGATCGCGCCAGGAGGTTTTGGCGACGGTGCCGGAAATGGTTGCCTATGCCAAATCCTTTGTGGAAGATGTGGAATTTTCCCCCGAAGATGCCGGACGCAGCGATCCTGAATTTCTCTATCAAGTTTTGGAGGCGGCGATCGCGGCCGGGGCAACAACGGTTAATATTCCCGATACGGTAGGCTATTTGACCCCGAGCGAGTTTGGCGCGCTCATTGGTGGCATTAAGGAAAATGTACCCAATATCGATCGCGCGATTATTTCCGTTCACGGTCACAATGATTTAGGCTTGGCAGTGGCAAATTTCCTCGAAGCCATTAAAAATGGGGCGCGGCAACTTGAATGTACCATTAACGGTATTGGCGAACGGGCGGGAAATGCAGCCCTCGAAGAGTTGGTAATGGCTCTTTACGTCCGCCGTCAGCATTTTAATCCCTTTTTAGGTCGCCCGCCGGAATCGGAAGCGCCGCTGACTAATATCGATACTCGGCAGATTTATAAAACATCGCGCTTGGTTTCTAATTTGACGGGGATGGCGGTACAGCCCAATAAGGCAATTGTGGGGGCCAATGCCTTTGCCCACGAATCGGGCATTCACCAAGATGGCGTGCTGAAAAATCGCCTGACTTACGAGATTATGGATGCTGAGTCCATTGGGTTGACCAATAATCAGATTGTTTTGGGCAAACTGTCGGGTCGTCATGCCTTTAGTACCCGGTTGAAAGAGTTGGGTTATACGTTGTCGGAAACCGAGTTGAATAAGGCGTTTGTGCGGTTTAAAGAGGTTGCCGATAAGCGTAAGGAAATTACCGACTGGGATTTAGAGGCCATTGTTAACGACGAAACGCAACAGCCGGTAGAGTTGTTTCGTTTGGAATTTGTGCAAGTATCCTGCGGCGATCGCGCCCGTCCCACAGCAACGGTTAGCGTTCGTACTCCCACGGGGGAAGAACTGACCGATGCGGCGATCGGAACGGGACCGGTGGATGCGGTATACAAGGCAATTAATCGCGTTGTTAATGTCCCCAACCAACTAACCGAGTTCTCAGTAAAATCCGTGACAGAGGGAATCGACGCTTTAGGTGAAGTTACGATCCGCTTGCAGTATGAAGGGCGAACTTATTCTGGACGCGCGGCAAATACGGATATTATTGTGGCATCGGCGCGAGCTTATCTGAGCGCCCTTAACCGATTGTACGGAGCGTTGCAGCGGAAACAGGGTGAAGTCGTGGCGGTTGGAACCGTGTAGAGCGCCCGGGCGCAACAGTACAGTAGAGGCACGGCAGACGCAACAGTAGAGGCACGGCATAAGTTAAAGTTAACGGTTAACTCATAACTTTGCTACTCGCCGTGCCTTCGCGAATTGGGCAAACATCGTCGCCGTGCCTTCGTGAATTTGGCAAACATCCTCGTCGTGCCAAGGTGCAGATTGGGCAGTACGCGATCGCCTCCATTGTGCAAGTATCATCCTATAATGAATGAACAGATGTAGTTGTAGGGTGGGCAAGGTATAAAATTTTTGAATTCTCCATAAATAAGAACATTCCCTTGCCCACAGCCCCCGGTTACTTAAAAACGTGAGTTCGATGACTTTTGCAGTTAATTTATCCAGTTTCAGGAGCATCATTTTATGTTAATCACCAAAAAAATATCAATCGCTATAGTCGGAATAGCCGTCACAACTTTGATGCCAGGAGGTCGCGCACAAGCCGCAAACTTGGTTAAGAATGGCGATTTTGAAGCCGTTGATATCGGTGGTTCATGGACGACCTATAATGCGACGACAGTTCCCCGTGATTTTGGTTGGTCAGTATCCAATGATTTTTTTTACTTAGTAAATAGTTACTGGGGTGGAATATCGGGAACATCTAATCCAGATGGGTTCGACCAAAGTTTAGAACTGAGACCCACTGCAATTCTATCACAACAGTTTTCAACACAAGTGGGACAAACATACGAACTGAGTTTTTACTATGCCCACGATCCGTTCAACCAAAATGGCTGGGCTACAGGACATTTTAGCGTTACGGGAACGAATTCGCTGCTTTCAAATACACTGACCCACAACCTGCCTTCTAGCCGTGCCGACCTGAATTTTTTGAAGTACATTACTCAGTTTACTGCTGATAGTGAAATAACAACTCTTTCCTTTCGAGGCGATCTATCTAATAACATACACGGCTTTGTTATAGATGGTGTTAGCGTGCTTCAAACTAACACTACAATTCCCGAACCCAATTCTGCATTAAGTTTATTGACCTTGGGAATTTCGGTTGCGGGGTTTGGTCTGAAACGAAAACAGCCATAGATCGCGTTTTGATACGAACCTTCAATAAACACCGCAAAGCAGCAAAAAAACACTCCAACATATAGTATAAAAACATTAATATAATTTCCCGATTCCAGAAGCTTCTACGATTTGCGCTACAGTCACTTTCAACTCTGGAAATAGAGGGGAAAGGATAACTTCTTGTTCTCGAAACGATTGGACTTGATATTTATCATCAACGAGAGAATAAACAAAAACCGTAGGAACTTTAGGATTGCCTAAATAATTCCGAGACGCGATCGCGAGGTAATCGACGATCCAATACTCTTTAATTCCCAATCTTTCATATTCGTCGAGTTTATCGATATAATCGTCATCCCAATTCGTAGAAGCAACTTCAACAGCTAACTCAAGAGCTTCTGTAATTGCACCGTAGGCAGTAACATTTGCATTCCAAATCGAACTTTTGACTACGCCAACATCAGGAATGCGACCTCTTTGTTGTCCTTGTTTCGTGAAAGTTCTGATAATAATATCTTTATCGACAATATAATCTAATTCCAGACGTTCGCTTTCTCGATCGAAAGTCTTAACCAAAAATCTAGCTACATTTTTATGCGCTCTGGTTGCTTCCACTTTAACTAACGCTCCATTGACCAATTCAAATTTACCCTCTCCTTGAGGATATTGTTTAAGATAATCTTCAAACGTTAATTTAACAGGTATTGTTACCATATTTCCTCAAACTTTACATTAATAAT